>NZ_JCALDG010000020.1:0-98356 GCF_059812735.1 Mycobacterium sp. NGS40 | reverse complement strand
ATGACGATGTGCCACCGCAGCCAGGGGATCGGGTAGTGAGTGGAATTTGGGTAGTAGGTGCAACATGACGGATGCCTTCAGATGATTCGAGTGGCTCCTACCGAAGTCACGGCTATTAAACACATGTTAGACAGCACCAATGAAGGTGGCAATGTGTCCGACAGCGCCGGGATGGTCGAGGCTTTGTTGACGTTGGTGTTGTTCCAGGGTGAGGTGTTCGCGGGCCCGCAGGGTTCTGCGTAGGGCGTCGGCGCTGGGGAAGCCGAGTTCTTCGAGCAGTGCCGGGGTGGGGTTGAGGAGCAAGCTCCAGCCGGGTTTGCGACCGCGGGCTTGTAGGCGTTGCTCTGCTGCTGCTGCTTTGGCTTTTGCTTCTGGACTTTCGGCGGCCATCCGCAGCTCGAGTGTGAGCGTCTTGAGTTCTGCGTCTTTGGAGGCCAGCTCGTCGGTGTGCTCGAACGGCTCTGGTGGGTTGGCCAGGAAGTCGTCGAGTGCTGACTGGTCGCGGTCGCGGTCGTGTCGCAGGCGTGCGTGGTGCTCGGGTAGGCCGGTGTAGAGGTTTTCGACGCGGCGTAGCAAGCCGAGTTGCTTGGGGCCGTTGACATCGGCGCCCAAGCCTGCGCCGGTGGCGAGCAGCTCGAGGCCGTCGATGTCGGTGGTGCGTGACGGCACGGCGAGCCGCAGCAAGAGTTGGTCGTGGGTGAGGTCACGGGCGGCAAGGATTTCGATGCCGTGGATGCGGGCGTCGGTGGGTTCGAAGCGGCTGGCGCCGCGGTCTTTTCCGGCGGTGTAGGCGCGGCGCAAGGCGGCCGCTAAGGCCTGGGCGGCGGGGACGCGTTCGGTGTAGGTGGTGTCCGCGACGGCGATCCGGGGCGGCCCGCCGGCGGCAGCGTGAGCGGCGGCAGCTTTGGCGATCGGTGCGACCTCGTCGATGTCGCGCTGCTTGTTGGGGAGGGCACGCTCGAGGATGCTGACTTGCCAGTCGCGGTTGCGGACGGATTGTTGGTGGGCGCGTTGCAAGGCGGTGAGGCGTTTGACAGTGTCGTCGAGCTCGACTTGGCGCAAGTAGCGGGGGTCGCCGGTGGCGATGGCTTTGGTTTCGGCGGCCGCGGCGCCGATGTCGCCGCCCGAGAGGTCTTCGATCTCGGTGTCGATGATTTCGTTGCGATGCATTTGTTCGATGAACAGCGCTTTGGCTTGCACTTTTTGCCACATGACGGTGTCGTAGGAGCCCTCGGTGACGTAGTTGAAGATGTGGATGCCGTCGAGGTTTTGGTTGCCTTGACGCAGGATGCGGCCTTCGCGTTGTTCGAGGTCGCATGGCCGCCAGGGGACGTCGCAGTGGTGTAGGGCGGCGGCTCGGGCTTGCACGTTGACCCCTGTGCCCATCTTTTCGGTGCTGCCGATGAGGACTGACACCTCTCCTCTGTTGCATTGGGCGAAAAGGGATTTCAGTTCTTGGAGGTTTTTGGCGTCGTGGACGAATCGGATTGCGGTCTCGGGCATACCGCGTTGTGTCAGTTCGTCTTTGATCGCTTGGTAGATGCTGAATTGGGCAGGGTTTCTCGAAGGGGTGCCGCGATCGCAGAATACGATTTGTAGTGCGCCGGTGCCGGCGGGTGCGCCGGTGTCGGGGTGGGTGTAGGTGTGGTCGCGGTATTGGTGGTGCACGCTGATGATGCGTTCGGCCACGGCGGCGGCTCGACTGTGCGGTGGTGCGGGTAGGTGGGCTAGGCGTGGGTCGAGGGAGACGTTGCGTCCGTCGGTGCTGATTTTGAGCTGGTTGTCACGCTGGGGTTTTCGGGCATCGAGGTGATCGAGGCGGTATCCCAGGTCGGTGATGAAGTCGACGACTTCGATGTCGGGTTGCAAGCTGATGATTTGGCGTTGCCCGGTGTGCAGGGCAGGAAGTGCGACGGGCACCTGGTCGCGGGTGACGACGTCGGTGTAGATCGAGGACAGGGCAAGCAGTTCCGGCAGGTTGGTGAATTTGCCGACGCGGGTGACCGGGCGCAGCTTGGTTCCGGTGGAGTTGACCTCGATGGTGGTGGTTGTGGCAGTAAATGCGGCACCCCAGTCCCCCAGGTCGGCGACTCCTGCTTGTTCGAGAAGGTCTGGGCACAAGTAGGTTTGCATGACCCACAGCTCGCCGAGTGAGTTGGCGATGGGGGTGCCGGTGGCAAAGGTGGCCACCCGTTCGACACAACGGTGCGCGGGAATCCCTTTGGCTCGGGCTTCGTCGCGGCGTCGTTGGCGCAGCGCTTTGAGTTTGAGGGCGAGGTCTTCAGCGCGTTGCGAGGCATTGGGGCAGGAGAGTTCCTCGATGTTGCAGGTGCGGCCGAGGTTTTTGTAGGTGTGTGCCTCGTCGATCATCAGGTAGTCGCAGCCTGATTCCTCGAATCGCAGGCCGGCGTCTTTGGTGTTGGCGGCGAGCAGCTTCTCTAGGCGGTTTTGTGCGGATTTGATCGCCAGTTCGATGCGTTTCTTGCTGCGATCGGCTTCAGCGGATTCGAGTTGCCCGCGCAAGGTGTCGAGTTGTTCTTCGATGTAGTTGACCCGCATGTCCTTGGAGACGTTGATCGCGGTGAACGCCGATTGGGGGATAACAACGAGATCCCAGTCGCTGGAAGCGGTTTGAGCGATGAAACGCCGTCGACCGTCTGCGGTGGTGGCTGATGACCCGAGCAGCACTTTGGCGGCTGGGTACCATTGTTTGGCTTCTCGGCCAACCTGTTCGGTGATCGAGTTCGGCACGACGAGCCAGGGTTGGCGCACCAGCCCAAGGCGCCGGAGCTCAAGGGCTCCGGCCACCAGACTGCCCGTCTTGCCGGCTCCGACAACGTGATCGAGCAGGACGGTCGGTTCAGAGAGGATGCGTGCGACCGCATTGCGCTGGTAGAAGTGCGGGCTGAAGTGATCTGACATGCCCGGAAAGCGCATGTGCGCCCCGTCGTAGACGGGCGCGCGAAGCGAGTTGAAGCGCCGGTTGTATTCAGTGACCAGACTGTCGCGGCGGGTGTCGTCCGACCAGAGCCATCGGCTGAATTCCTCACTGATTTTGGCCATTTTGGCTTGCGCGGCGAAGGTGGCTTGCGGATCGAGGACACCTTCGTCGGTGTTGACTAGGACGGCTTTGGAGTTGCAAGCGGCCTCGAGGAGGGTGACCGCGTCGCAGCCGCGCCGGTCGATGCCCCATTCGTCGGTCATCAAGCGGCCGTGGCGTTTGTAGGACGCGATGTCGACGATCCAGCGTCCACCGATGTGTTCGGCGGTGACTCCGGTGGCGCCGAAGGTTTTCTCGGCGAACGCCGCGATGAGGGGGGTGGGGATCCAGGGCGCGCCGGGGCGCACTTTGATGTCTTGGGCTTCACGTTGTGGGGGCAGCACCTGTTGGAGGGCGGCGGCGTAGTCGTTGTAGGTCGGGTTGGTCTGGGCGGCCTCGAGTGCGCGAGCGAGTTTGGTCCGCACGTTGCCTGAGAGGGCGGTGACGGCGGGGACGAGTTCGTCGGGGTCGTCGAGGCTGGGATAGACCAGGCCGGCGATCAGGTCGCGGGCGTCGTCGGCGCCGACTTCAAGCAGCCTGGCGATGAGGTCGACGTCGACCCGCTGGGTGCGGTCAAGGCACATCGCCAGCGCTTCTTCGGGGGTGTCTGCGGTGTCTCGTTCGAGGGGCGCGGTGAGCAGGTCGGTGGAGAAGATGGGCGCTTTTTGGGCTGTGCCTGTGTCTTCGTCGAACATTTCCAGGGACGCCACCAGCGCCCAGCCGGGATCGTGGCGCATTCCCCCGTCGAGGTGGCGTCGCTTTTTGTAGGGGGCGGGTGCTTCTGATGCTTCGGTGTCCCATTGGGCGGCGAGCTCGTCGGGCACCGGCCCTGTGTAGGGGTGTGCGGGGGTGCCTTCGGCTGTGCGCCAGGCTTTTTCGGCGTCGTCGAGGCGCCGGGCGCGACGTTCTGGGGTGATGCTGGGGTAGATCCAGGTGAAGCGGTTGAGGGGTCCGTGGCGGCCTACGTAGTTGTCGTAGAGGGTGTTGAGGTGGCCGCGCAGCTGGTCGCGTTCGGCGGGAGGTCGGCCGTCGCGTTGGGAGGCGATCAGGCTGGCTGCCACGTCACGCAGGCTGATGAGTTTGCGGGTCTCTGCCAGCAGTGTTTTGGGGGTTTTGTGGGGTTCCCATTGGTGGCCGGCCCAGTACTCGATGCTGCGGTTGGTCTCGTTGTAGCGCAGCGTGTACAGGGGCGTGTCCTCCGCGCGGTCGCCGGCGCTGAGGAGTCCGGGGTCGAAGAGGTCTGCCGAGATGTCGGTGAGGTCGGTAGGGGTGGCGGTGAGGCCGAGGCCGCGCTGGCGTGCTGAGTCGATCAGCGGGCCTAAGCGTTGGCGTAGCTGATCGGCGAGCTGGGTGCCGCTGGTGCCGGCCACGGCGAGTTGGGCGGAGCCGTTGAGCCCGTGGCCGAGTTGCATCTGGCCCAGCACGTTGTGCGTGTTCGCCGCGAAATAGGCGTTGATGTGCAGGGTTTCGGTGTGCCCGGTGTCGGGGTCGGTGAGTTCGATGGGTTCGGTGTTGACCCAGTCGGGCAGTTCGTCGGGGGCGGGTGTGCGGGGGTCGCGGCGCCGAAGGATCAGTAGGTCGGTGACGACGTCGGTGCCCGCGACGCGGGCGAATGCTTTGGAGGGCAGCCGGATTGCGCCGATGAGGTCGGCTTTGGCGGCGATGTCACGCCGGGCCGCGGTTTTCGCCGCGTCCAGTGTGTAGCGGCTGGTCAGCACGGCTACGTAGCCGCCGGGCGCGGTAAGGGCGAGGGATTTGAGGATGAAGTGGTTGTGGATGGAGTGGCGGGCTGGGTTGTGGGCGGGGTCGGTGACGGCGTAGCGGCCGAAGGGGACGTTGCCGATGGCGGCGGTGAAGCTGTTCTCGGGGACGCGGGTGGTTTCAAAGCCTTCGTGGCGGATTTGCGCTGAGGGGTAGAGCTGGGCGGCGACCGCGGCGGTGGTGGCGTCGCTTTCGACGCCGACCATGACCGCGTTTTCGGGGGCGTGGGCGATGAATGTTCCTGATCCGCAACCTGGTTCGAGGACCCGGCCACCGGAAAACCCGGCCCGCCCTAGTCCTTCCCACACCGCGGCGGCGATGGCGGGATCGGTGTAGTGGGCGTTGAGGATGGAGGCTTCGGCTTGGCGGTATTGGTCGCGGTCGAGCAGCTTGGCCAGGGTGTCACGTTCGGCGGCGAGGTCGTGGTTGCGGGTGTCGAAGATCTGGGGTACGGCACCCCATCCTGACCAGGCGGCCAGGATCCGTTGTTCGCTGGTGGTGGCCGGGCGTTGGGCGTCGCGCAGGGTGTCCAGCAGCTGTAGGGCGGCAATGTTGGCGCGGATACGGGCTTTGGCGCCCGATGGCACCAGGGTGTCGAGGCTGGCGGGAAAGTCGGTGGGGGTGGCGAAGGCTTCTGATGTCGGGTCGACGTCGGCAAGCTCTTCCTCGGCCGCCGGGGTTGGGACGCTAGCCTGATCTGCTGATCGCTCACGCGATCCCTGTTCCGGTGGTGCCGGGCTGGCCGATGTTGCAGGTGGCAGCGGTGTTCCGCCGGGATCGATCGCACGCGGATCGGTGGGCTGATCGAGCTGGTCGAATAACGAAGGCTGGGCGCTTACCGCTCGGGTAGGCCGTCGTGGCGCAGGTCGCTGTAGACCATCTGCGCTAGCTGGTCGGTCAGCGGGTCCTGCGGGCCGCTCGGCAGCGGGAGGCCCTCCTCGGCCCGGGCCGCGAGGAGGTATCCGGCTTTGATCCGAAACACCGCCGAGAATCGCGGATCCGGCCACAGTCGGGCGATCAGGTCCTCGATGTCCTGGCCCGGTTTGCTGCGGTACTGCGGCCGAGTCCAGCGTTGATCCCAGGGCACGTCGCTGCGATCGGGCACCGGCTGGCCCTCGCCCCACAGCGTGCTCGGCTGGTCGTCCTCGGTCGGGATCTGTTCGTAGAGCTCGTTGCTCAGGACGATCTCCATCGCCTGGCTGCGGGCGGTGTTCAGCAATCCCACCTTGGTTTGGTAATCCGGGTGCTGTCCGCGGGCTTGGGTCCACTCCCCCACCGCTTGTGCCCCCAGCTGGGCTGCCAGCTCGGCGACTTGATAGCTGATCCTGCTCGCCTCGTCGTCCAAGAAGGCGTCGCGCTGGGCGGGACTCCACTCCTGGGGCATCTGCAGGGTCTGTGCGTAGGCCTGCGCCACGATCTGACGAATCTCTGGGCTCGTCACTACCACCGTCCCCATCGAAGATGTCGAACAGACCCGGTTGCTGTGGATCTGGCCGCTTGCTCCGCGCCATATTGTGCGCTCCGATCGTATTGTGTCGGGGTCGGGGTAACCGTGGTTGGCCATATATCGGCGCAGCCGACGCTCAGCGAGCCGTCGCCCCTCTCGGGGGGTCATGGCATCGTGGCCACGTCGAATAACGTCGGCGCAGAGATCGCCCGGTTAGACCACACGACCTCCGTGCGCGCCGTGACGCCTTGGGTAGCCGTCACGGATGTGCTATCGCTGACGGTCGGTGAATCCGTGGCAGCACGATGGGCAAAGGTCATCAGATGCTGTACCCAACCGAGAGCCGGCGTGCGGGCGAGGATAGCCAAACATGCTGCGTAGCAGGCCGCGACCGGCGCGGGCGGCCCCCTCCTCGGATAGCTGGGTGAGATCCCACCCCACCAGCACCCTGGTGACTCCGTCTGCGATGACCCAATGGGTGCTCTTGACCATCGGCGCGACTGTGCTGGCCTGGCGCAGACCCTCCAGATCGCCGACGGCGCAGTTGATCCGGAACCATGTGTCGATCTCGGGCCGCGATGCCTCCTGCTGGGGTGCGGTGTAGACCCGTTGCCACCGGACCCGCTGGCCGCTTCGTGAATCTGCGAGTGCTGCAATTGCTTTAGCGATATGGCGCTCGTGGCGGCGCAATCGTAAGCCGATTAACAAATGCTGTCGGCGCGTCACAGGGCCCCACGGTGGCGGCGTGCGCCACGTGAGTGCGGTGGCTGGGTCGGCAGCGGCGAGGCGATCAAGACGGGCTCGGGCGTTGAGCGTACCGACGATGTCGTTGGTGGGTGCTAACAGGATGGCGGTCATTTGCGTTCTCCTCCTGGCGGGTTGGTGTGAATCGAGCGAATCGTGTTGCGCGGGTAGTGGCGTGGGTGGATGTCGCATGCGGGAGCCGCGCTGGTGCGCTCGCGCGGGCGAAGCTCGGCGAAAAGGTGTTCACGCCACCGTTGCTCCCACTGTGGGGGCGCGCCGGCGGGCCGTGCGCCCGGTGAGCTGAAATGCCAGTAGGTGCGGTATTCGGGGTGATCAGGTGGCGGCAGGTGCTCGGCGACCCAGGCCGCGAGCGCCGATGTGGACGACGGCTCAGGCACGGCAAGTTGGTAGTTCCAGATCCACGTGTGTGGCCAGCAGCCGGTGGCGTGGACCAATCGTGCGGGGCGGTCGATGATTTCCCAGCGGCCATCGGGGTAACGCCAGGCCTCGGTGCATACGACATGGATCACCACACCGGACTCTGGTTGGTCATGGGGTCCACGCGAGTCGCTATAGGCGCGGGCCGCGTAGCCGCGCGTACGTAGTTTCGCCGCGACGTGTTTGGTGATGCTGTGCAGTTCGGTCGTGCTGGTCATCGCATACCTGTTGGGCTGGAATGGTTATCGGGCTCGGGTTCGGCAGCGGCGATGGCGAGTGCTTGCCCAAGCAGGCGTTGGGCGCGGCGGGCGGTGGGGACATCCCATGGAGTCGGCGACTGGGCGTCGAAGACGATGTCACGCTGACGTGTGGGTCCTTGGCTGGTGAATTGTTCGACTTCCTCGACGGTTATCGATTGGTACTTGGTGATCTGGCGTCGCCGGGTGTGAAAGCGCACGGGCCCGGCTTCCCAGGCGTCATCCCATTCGTGCCCGGCGGGCTTTTCACACCACACAGGGCATGGGCCGAGCGGTGGATCACAGTAGTCGGGCTGGGCGAGGTCCTGATGCTGCACTCGCCGTGAGGCGAGGTCGCGCACCGCGTGAGGAGTCGACGACGTCATGATCCCGATTCCTGGCGATCGTGCCCGGTGCTGCACTGCGATGGCCCGCTTCGGGCTGTGCGTGTAGGCGTCTGCCGAATCGGCCATGGGGTCATTGCGTCGGCGATGGCTCGGTCGATGACCGCGGAGGCTTGTCGCGGCAACATGTGACCGGCGCCGGGCACACTGATGTAGCGCGCGCCGGGGATGGCGGCGGCCATGTCGCGGCCATGAGCTGGCGGGGTGATGGGATCAGCTGCGCCGCTGATGATGGTGGTTCGTGCGCGAATGGCGTGCAGGGCCGGGTAGAGGTCGTAAGTGCGAAGTGCGGGAAGGAATCCCAACGCAGTGCTCGGCGCTGTCATGGTCAACGCGGTCAGCGTCATGGCGGCCAAGGTCGACGCCGGCAGTCGGTTGCCGAGGTGGGTCATCGCAGCACATACCGGCTTGAGGAATCCGCACAACAGGTGCTCGGGGGTGTATGTGCCCAGGGTAAGCAGTCTGGCGATACCCGGTGCGCCCAGCAGTCGGCCCAGACCGCGTTCGGTGAGCTTGCCTGCCGCGGTGGCGACTAGGACAAGACCGGTGGGGTCCGCGGGGCGTTGGGGTATGGGGCGCTGCAGGTAGGCCAGTACTGTCATCCCACCCATCGAGTGCGCGACAACGGTGAGGGAGCCGGCGACGTTGAGGGCGCGCAGCACCTGGGCGAGGTCATCGCCGAGCTGATCGATGGTGTAGCTGCTCAGTGCGGCGCTTCCTGATCTGCCGTGACCGCGGTGGTCGTAGCTGATCAGCCGCACGTCGGGTCCGTATTCGCGGCGCAGCCGTTCGATGTGGGCATCCCAGGTGCTGCTGTTGAGGCATAGACCGTGGAGGAAGACGATCGTGTGTCGAGGGTGTCGGGAACCAAAGTCGTTGACTGCCAGCACAACACCGTCGGCGGTGGGGACCCGGAGTGTCCGAGGTGATGTGGCTGCCGGCGCCCAGGTGTGAGACCACAGGTGCGCGCTGCTCGGCGTTGAGGGCCGCGGTCGGACCCAAGGCGCCGCGACGAGCGGTGGTGGAGTTTTGCTGCTGGCCGGTGCTGGTAGGGCCAGTGCGGGGCTGGCCATTACCAGCTCCCGTTGCGAGTGAAAACGGTCTGCGCGCAGGCAGTTTGTCGGCGAGGTCGAAGGGCTACGAACACCACCGCGGCCGCCACGCTCAAAGGGGTGCTGGCCGTGCACAGTTCGGCGGGCGCACCGGCGTGGGTGAATACGCCGATCAGGACGTGGGATGTGCGATTGGTGGCAGCGCTTCGTATTGAGCGTAGCGCCGCGCATGGACCGTCGCGCCACGCACGGCTAGTGGCTGCCACCAGCACTGCGGCGGTTATTGCGACGCAGATAACGATTCCGGTGTGGTGGTTGACAGCGGTTTCCAGAAGACTTGCGGCGCACCCGATGACGGTGCTCAGTGCGCGAGGCGGGCAGGTGCTTTGGGCTCGCGCGCCAGGCACTGATGCATCGGTGGGCGCGATGGGAGCAACACGGAGTCCCGGCTGCAGGTTGCGGCCGAGCAGATCGTTACAGGTGACACACTGCCCTGTGCTCATCAAAAGTGCCTTCCTACTGGATTAGCGCGAGACGTTGGGTGGGCCGGCCGGTGGGTGCGGGACGGGTGCCGCCGTTTGTGGTGCAGATTTCGATGCTCCAGCCGGTGAGCTGTCGGGCGAGCTGTATGTTGTTGCCCGCTTTGCCTACTGCAAGCCGATAGTCGGCGGTGTCGACATAGACGCGTATCCGGTGCTGCTCGGCGCTCGCGACTTCAGCGGTGGCGCCGGTTAAGCCCAGGGCATTTGTCACGTATGTGACCGGATCGCTGTCGTGGGCGATGATGCTGACCCGTTCGCCGTGTAAGCGCTTTTCGACGTCGGCGATTCGAAGCCCACCCCGCCCAATGCAGACGCCGACTGGGTTGATCCCCGGAATGCGGGCTCTGACTGCGACTTTGGATCGTAGGCCAGGATCGCGTGCGATGGCGACAACTTCGACGAGGCGTCTGGCGATTTCAGGAACACGATCGCTTAACGCCGCTTGAAGCGGACATGTGATCATTGCCGAACCTCACTGCCGTTGTCGATCAGGTTGCCGCGCAACGCAACCACTCCCCCGCCGCCGTTGACAGCGGGCAGGTTTTCAAGTGTTGTGGTGTGCGCCAGCAAGTCGGCACAGTGGATGAGCACATGCGAGAGCGTGGCCGCTGCGGTGTGGTCATCGCCGTCGATGGCGATCCGGTGCGCGCAGCGGGCGCCTGCGCTGAGATGTTCGCTGGCGCGTGCGATGGCTGGGCGGTCGGCGCGCTGCACCGTGGTGGAGTCGGTGAAAGTGGCTTCTAGGGCGGCGATTTCGCGGTCGGCGGGATTTGGGGCCGGCAGCCACGTGACTTCGCGGCCTGGGGCGGATCCTCGTTTGACGAGGCCTTGGCGTTCAAGAGCGCAGAGGACGCGGTAGATCTGTTCCTGGATGGGAGGGCAGGACACGGCGGTGCCGGCGACGGGTACCGCTGGGGCGTGACCGCGCAGGTGTGCTGTGGTCAGGGGGCGTTGCGCACTGCGTAATTGGGCGAGCAGATCGTCGCGCAGGATGCGGGTGGCCGCGCTGGTGCTAGGCACTGGCTCGCTCCGTGAGGGCTGGGGACGCCACGGGCGCGTGGCGGGTGGCCGCTGCTGCGTGGCGGCGGCGTTGTTCGCGTTGGGTGGCGGCGAAGTGCACAGCCTGGCGAATCTGCAGGGACCGGCGCCGCCATTCCGCAGGCTGGCGCTGGTAGCGGTCGACCACTTCCTGCAGACGCGCGCGAGCCTCTCGCAGAGCGTCGGCATTTCGGGAGCCCGGTAGCGGGACCGATGCCCACACGCCATCGGTGACGCCCAGTTTCAGAGCGCGCTGAGCGCAGCTGACGATGATGGGGCAGTTAGTGCAGATCGCGGCGGCCTCTCGTTCGCCGCTATAGGCCCTGAACCACTTGTCGCGGTCCTCGTACTCGCACAGGCCAGTGTCTGCTTTTAAGGGCCGGATGTTTGTCACAGCAATCTCCGTTCTTAACCATAGCTGTGCATGTATCTGTGTACGTTGCCTCTTGTAGACGTTTATAGCTGCTTACGCTGTTCTAGGCAACACCAGGGCGGACAAAGGTTTCCTAGCCACGCATTCGCACAGGTAAATGGCTCTGTATGATGCAGACACGGCGGGCTAGCTCTATCTCGGGTCGCGCAGATCCCGCTTAATCATGTGTATTGCTGTTCATTCAGTCGCGCGGAATCCTGGCGTCTTACGTGTCCAAGCGTGCGTGAATGTGGTCAACTTCTATAGTTGACTTGGAAGTAGCTAATGGTCGTCGGTCAACATGGACTCGCGATATCGAAGGGATGCGGTGAGCACGTCAGCCCCAACTGATGAGACCCCGTTGGAGCGGGTGGGCAAGGCAGTCGCCGACCGCCGGCTCGAAGTCGGGTTCGAAACGCAGCGGGAGTTAGCCGAAGCCGCCGACGTGTCGCTGAACACCGCTGCGCTGCTGGAGCGCGGGAAGTCGTTTCCCCATCGCGTCAACCGCGCCAAGTTCGAAGACGCCTTGCAATGGCCGCGTGGCGCTCTTGACGCGCTGCGCCGCGGACAGCCCATCCCGCAATCCGCGCCGCGGCCCGCCACGGCGCCGACACCGACTCCGGCGCCGACCGATCCTCGGACCAACCTGCAGGCGCTGGGGATTGCTACAGCTGTGGCGGCCATCGCCGCAACGTGTACGCAGATCCTGGTGTCTCAGAGCAATAATCCGCAGGCAAAGGCGGCGCTGCGCGATCTCGATACCCAACTGTTGCAGCTAGAGTCGCTGATCGCTGCGAGCCTGCCACACGTCGGCGGATCATCGTTTAGTGAAACCATGTCGGCGCTAACGCAATTACACGAATATCGAGACATCATCCGTGACGCCGCAGCGGACGAAAGCGCTACCCCGTCGGCCGGCGCGCCACGTACGAGGATGGCATCGGCGAGATCTTGACCGGCACGCCGGATTGTTGGGCCTCGACCACTTGGGTAGGGCTGATCGCGAGCATCACGTGTCCCGCGTGAGGGAAGATCAGGTCTCCGGCTTGGACCTGTCCGTGACCCACCGCGGCACCCTGGTGGACCTGGGTGTAGGTGTCTGGACCCAAGGTGATGCCAGCTTGCGCATAAGCCCAGTGGACCAGGCCCGAGCAGTCAAACTGATTGGGCCCCTTGGCTCCCCACACGTAGGGACGCCCTAAGCGCGTCAGCGCCGCTTTGACTGCGATGCGCGCTAATGGACCACCACCGCCGATGGCCGCATCGTGGGTGTCAGCTAGATCTGGGTTGGTGTGGTGGTCGCCGCGGTCGAGGGCCGAAAGGGCGCTACTGAGGCCGGGAAGCGACGCCAGCGGGCTGCCCACTCCCCCACCACCGCCCATGCCCATCGGCGCACCACCCATCGGGCCGCCACCCCCGGCCATCGGGGCGCCACCGCCCATCCCGCCATACCCGGCCGAACCCTGCTGGATCAGCCGCGCCAGCTCAACGTTGCGCCGCTCAGAGACCCGCAACAGCTCCTTGGCCCGGTCCAGCTGCCCTTGCAGATGAGTCACCAACTCCCGTTTCCCCGCCGGCGTCCCGGTCGCCGGGGCGATCGCGGCCACCCCCGAACGGGTATCGGTGATCACCCCATCCATGCGCCCGCCACCGCGACCAGCGCTCTGGCCGCTGCCGATCAACGGCGGTCCAGTGGCGTTATCGCCGCCGATCGCACCATCGAGAGCGAACTGCTGACCCCGGTTCGCGATCCCGTAACTCGCGGCGGCCGCCCCACCCCAACCAGCAGCAGCGGCCTGCCCCGCCTTGGCCACACCCTGGCGAACAGTCACCAACGCCGGCGTCGACGACCAGCCGGCGGTCGTCACTGGCGAGGCCCCAAACAGCCTGCGCCCATCGCCGAGCGCACGGCCAGCCTCGGCCACCAGCTCATCGAGCGAGGTCATAGCAGGCAGTATCACCCACACCCCACCCAAGCGGCTATCACCACCACCAACTTTGGTCTTAATAACCTTTCGGTGGACGGGTGGGATCGGCCTGTTGGATATTGGCCGCCAGGTTCGACGCATCGACCGCAACGTGGTAGCGGCCACGGGCATAGTTGATGAACGCGCATGCTTCTGCCACGTCGTCGGATCGGCTGCCCGACGTGCCGGGCTGATGATATTGCCGGAAGGTCCCCCCGGTGAACTGCCAGGACCCGTCGCTCGGATCCCCGTTTCGGGCGTTTCTGTCGTCGTGGTTTCGAGCGCCGTTGTTAAATCCGGACTCGCGCTTGGCGACCAGCATCATCCCGGCTTCCCACCGAGCGCGGGCCACCGGATCGTGGATGCCCTCAATATCGAGGGCCTTGCGGATGGCTGCGCGCACACGCTCTGCACTGGGGCCAGCGGGTTCGGTGGCCAGGGTTAGCTCGTCGCCAGGGTGGTGGTTGGTGTGGTGGTCGCCGCGGTCGAGGGCCGAAAGGGCGCTACTGAGGCCGGGAAGCGACGCCAGCGGGCTGCCCACTCCCCCACCACCGCCCATGCCCATCGGCGCACCACCCATCGGGCCGCCACCCCCGGCCATCGGGGCGCCACCGCCCATCCCGCCATACCCGGCCGAACCCTGCTGGATCAGCCGCGCCAGCTCAACGTTGCGCCGCTCAGAGACCCGCAACAGCTCCTTGGCCCGGTCCAGCTGCCCTTGCAGATGAGTCACCAACTCCCGTTTCCCCGCCGGCGTCCCGGTCGCCGGGGCGATCGCGGCCACCCCCGAACGGGTATCGGTGATCACCCCATCCATGCGCCCGCCACCGCGACCAGCGCTCTGGCCGCTGCCGATCAACGGCGGTCCAGTGGCGTTATCGCCGCCGATCGCACCATCGAGAGCGAACTGCTGACCCCGGTTCGCGATCCCGTAACTCGCGGCGGCCGCCCCACCCCAACCAGCAGCAGCGGCCTGCCCCGCCTTGGCCACACCCTGGCGAACAGTCACCAACGCCGGCGTCGACGACCAGCCGGCGGTCGTCACTGGCGAGGCCCCAAACAGCCTGCGCCCATCGCCGAGCGCACGGCCAGCCTCGGCCACCAGCTCATCGAGCGAGGTCATAGCAGGCAGTATCACCCACACCCCACCCAAGCGGCTATCACCACCACCAACTTCGCCGATCAGCGCGCCGTAGCGATGGTCACACGACCCGCACCCCATCTCGGGGTTGTTCCGCAGCGACTACAACCGACCACTCAACCGGCAACAGCCGACAGCGCGCGCCAGGCACGTGGCTGCTAGCCCTCGCGGGTCACTGTCGGGGCGACCATGACCTGCCGTTCCGAATGCCTCGCGGTGAAAGCGTTTGACGCCCAGCGGATTTCAGCCGCGGGCGCACGTAGAATATGTTTCGTGACCTGTATGGATAGGTCAGTTTTCCGCGGAAAACTGACCCCTGCGCGCTATTTCAGGATTTTCCTGAGCTGGGTGACCAGCAGCTTGGCCCCGGTATCGCCAAGTTGATCGCGTAAGGCTAGCGCCAGCGCGCTTGGGTCGGTGTCGAACTTGCGAAGCGCCCGCGTCACGGTGCGCAGCGGCGGTGTCGTGGCGCCGTTTTTGGCAGCTGATTCCGAATCGCGCTCCCCGGCGTCGTCCTGGGCGTTGGCACCGTCACCGTGTCGGCCGCGGGCGGCGTTCCATCGGGCGACCTGTTGCGCGAGCGGAACTTGGGCAAGTGTGCGCGCTTCGCGAATCGCCAGATCGCCTCGGCGGGTGGCTTCCTGAAGATCCGGTGCGAGTTTGAGTAGTGCGCGCCGGTGTGACACCCAGGTCTTGCTCTTGCGAAGGTGCTCGGCGGCGGCGTCAGCGCTGCCGTACTCCCCCACGAGCCGTTCAACAGCTTTGGCTTCCTCGATCACGTCGAATCCTGACCGGTCGACGTTTTCGGAGATGACGGCGGTGAGCAACGTTGCGCGATCTTTAGCGAGCTCGTCTTTGATCACGATGTCGAGCTCTGGGCGGCCGAACTTGTGAGCAGCGGCCAGGCGCCGGTTGCCGATGATGACTACCCACCGCGCCGATATGGTGGTTTCGGGATAGAGCGCTTGAAATGCACCTCGGGTAACGGCGACCACGGGCTGTAGTTGGAACTCAACGATGGACGCCAACTCGTCAAGGTCACCGACGGAATCACGCGGGTTGTGTGGGTTACCCACCAGATCACGAAGAGCCACCGACCGCGACATGCCCGATCGCGGGGCCACGACGGGAGTGTTCGCGCTGCCGTCAACAGATGACTTGTCACCGACCTCATCAACGAGCGCATCGAACGTCTTGACACCACCGCGGCCCACTATCGGACCCCTACCATGTTCAGTTCGTCGGCGAGCTTGTAGAAGTCAGCCGCGGCGTTGGCTGCCGAGCCACTCTTCTTGTACTGGGTGACCACGATGCCCTCGCTGGAGGCATTCGTGTGGATCTTGTAGTGCCGCACTACTGTCTCGGCTAAGGGCCATCCCTGTCCGCGAACGAACTTCTGCGTTTGCTCCAGCCAGTGTTCGCCGTCGCGCGGATCCCAGTCATTGATGAACACCCGGTAGGGGATGTTGCGTGGTTCGAGAAGCTTACGGATCGTGCGGGCGGTCGGGTCAAAGCACATCGGCGCCGGCAGCACGGGGACGATCGCTTCGTCGGTGACGTCGAGGACAGTCCGCAGTGCATCGGCGGAGTAGCCATCACCGAGACCGTCTCCGGAGGAGTCCGGGTCGAGGTCGAACCAACCCGCGGTATCGACGTAGACCTCGACGATGCCTGGCAGGTTGTTCAGTTGCTGGAGCCATTCAAGGGGATCGTCGTGGGCTTGCACGAGATGGAAGGGAAGTTCGTCGACCCGGTTGGCCCACCATTTGGCCGAGCCCTGCGGGTCGATCGACACCGCCGCGACCGGAGAAAAGGCGTCGGGGTCCAGTTCGGCCGTCAGCCTCTGGGCGCGTACTGCCGCGAGGTTGACGGTGGCGGTGCTCTTGCCGACACCGCCCTTTTGGTTCAAAACAGTGACAACTTTAGTCATGGGGGAGAAGACCTTTGTGTGCTTCGGTCGCGACGGCGACCTACTCCGGGAACCGGCCACCAAAGAGTACGTCGAAGACGCGACGGCTCGCTCTCCGACACGCTGAATTGTGCGTTACATCTCGCTAGTTTTCCGCGGAAAACTGCACAAACGTTGACGGTGAGTGCGTGGCGCTTCGGGGGCGCTTTGCGGTTATTAGTAGTACTAATAACCTGGCGTACCTGTGCCTTTGCGTGTTAATGATCTAGTTTTCCGCGGAAAACTGGATCGGCTGAGACCCGGAGCGGGGCCACGACATCCGACGATTACGAAGCGCGGGTGTCGCAGTTGTTGCTAGTGGCCGGGAGCGGAGGGGGCCTGGCCGCGGTGCTCAAGGCTGACTGCACGAGACCCGGATCAGTGCGCGTTGATGCTCTCAGCCCGGCCCGGTGCGCACCGGCTGCGGGACACGTTGTGGCCCGGGGGGAGCGGGCAGCGCAGACCAGGCGCCGACCTGACGGGCCAGAAGCTCGGGGCACGGTGATTGTCCCGGTAAGGCATCGTCTCGGGACTAGGCGCAATGAGCGCGCCGCCCATCCCGGCGCCGAATTGACCTGAACGAAACGCCGCGCCCTGGGCGTAGAACTTTTCGCGGCGCGTGACCGGACCTGACTGGTCTTGACGCCGTGGTCTGGAATGATTCACGTAGCACCGGGTGGCTGCACTTGGGCTGGCGGGTGTCGTGCACGAAGGAGGGGTTGTGGCGAGGTCGGACCTGGTCGTTGATTTGGTGGAGGCCCAACAACGTGGCGACACTGCACGGTTTCGCATGCTCGTCGAAGCGATCATCGCCGAGGAACGCAGCAATCAACACCACCTCGTCGCCGATCGACTTTCAGAGCTGATCACGACAGCCGGAGCGCGCAGTTTGCTCACTCGCGACGATTCGGCGCGGCAAGTCGCCGACCTCGTGCAGGAGATTGTTCCCAAGCGGCGGCTCGCCGATGTACAGATGGTTCCGGCACTCGCCGCTGCGATCAGCGAAGTCATCGAAGAACACCATCGCAGTGAGTTGCTGCGCAGCCATGGACTGGAACCGCGCAATCGTGTGCTGCTTGAAGGTCCGCCCGGCAACGGTAAGACATCGCTGGCCGAAGCGGTCGCGGCGGAGCTGATGGTGCCGTTCTACGTGGTGCGATACGAGGGAGTGGTGTCGAGTTTCCTCGGTGAGACGACCAGCAGGCTCGATCATGTCTTCGAATTTGCGCGCACCCGCCGCTGTGTCTTGTTCTTCGATGAGTTCGACACCATCGCCAAAGAACGCGCCGACACCCACGAAACCGGAGAGATCAAACGGGTTGTTTCCACGTTGCTGCTGCAAATTGACCGGCTCCCGTCGCATGTCGTGGCGATCTGCGCAACCAACCACGGGGAATTGCTCGATCGCGCCGCATGGCGCCGCTTTCAGCTGCAGTTGTCGCTAGAGCCGCCCTCGCGTACCCAAGCCACGCAGTTCATCGAACGGCTGCGCGTGCAGCTCGGCGGCACCCTGGGGTTGGCCCCTCGCACCCTGGCTGACAAGCTCGCCGGGGCCAGCTACGCCGACATTGAGCAGTTCGCCCAGGACGTGATGCGCCGGCATGTGCTGTCGCTACCAGACGGTCGGATTGAAGACATCGTGCGAGACCGTCTAAAACAGCGTCAGGCCACGAGGGAGCCGTGACCTCGCCTCGCCCACCCCTATCCTTTGGAATACCGACTTCGGCGCCGATCCCTGCTGGCGTCTCGCGTTTTGCCCCACCCGGGGTTGTCGGCCCTGGTCCAGCCCGCCAACAACAGCGCCTGCAACCACAATTCACCGCGTTGCAGCAAGCGCTGCAGGCAGGTCGCGCCGACGTGGTGGACGCCACCACCGAAGCCGATCCCGAACTGGTGGTCGTATTCGACCTGGCCGACACTGTGGCAGCCTTCGCGCGTGCCGCCGCCCGAGTGCCTGGTCTGGAATTTCTGCTTGAAATTGATGGCGACGAATTCGAGTCAGACGACGATTTCCACGCCATCCGCGCAGGTGAGCGCAGCGATGACGCGGTCACTGACAGCTTGTATGTGGTCATGTCCAACGCTCAAGCCGTCACCGAACTGCTATCGCTGTTCGAACGCTGGCAACAGGATCGTGCTGGGAAGATGCCAACTGGCTTGGCCCCGCTGCGCAACGTGTTCGAACTGCTGCGCGAGATCCGGCGGTGGGGTCCCCAGGACCGCATCCGCGAAACAGGGCTACTCGAGCAGTGGCGTGAGGATGTTGCCACCGTCGGGCAATCCGCGAGCGCAGCACGCGTGGAGATCGAACTTTGGTACCGCCAAGACCCGCAGCGCAGGACCGAGGCCGAACAAACCGTACGCGCAATCGTCACCGAGGCCGGGGGAGAGGTCATCACTGAGGCGGCACTGGACGGTATCGCCTATCACGCGATCCTCGCCGACATCCCATACAGCCAGGTAGAAGTGGTTGTCGAGCGCGGACCAGAAGCAATCGCGCTGCTGATGACCGACACCATCATGTACGTGTCGCCGGCTCGGCCCATGTCCGTTCCCGGTGTGAGTGCCTCAGACGACGCCCTGGATCCAGACTTGTTCACGGCTACGCCCACCAGCGACGTTCCGCGGGTGGCCCTGCTGGACGGTCTTCCTATGGCCGGACACATCGCCCTCAACGGGCGGTTGGTCATCGACGATCCCGATCAGGTTGCAGACTCCTACACGAGCGCTCAAATGCAGCACGGCACGGCGATGGCCTCACTGATATCCCACGGAGACCTCAACGCCATCGGGACCTCGTCGGCACGGCGCGTTTACGTTCGCCCGATCATGCAGCCGCACCCGTTCGGCCTCGACGAGGAAGTCGTCCTGCGTGACCGGCTCTTGGTCGACCTCGTCCACCAGGCTTTTCGACGAATGTTCGAAGGTGACGGGTCCGGCCAGCCCCAAGCTCCCAGCGTACGAGTCGTCAATCTATCCATCGGCGATCCCGTTCAGATGTTCGTGCGCCGGATCAGCCCACTGGCCAAACTGCTGGACTGGCTCGCACACCGCTACAACGTCCTGATCCTGGTCAGCGCCGGAAACCACTCCATCGAAGTCGAGGTCCCCGCGGTCTGCCTGGCCGACCCCGCTGCGCTGCGCAGCGCCGTGGCCACCGGGATCTACGAACGCGCCCGCCACCGGCGAGTCCTATCGCCGGCCGAGGCGGTCAACGTCATAAGCGTGGGTGCACTGCATGCCGACGCGGCCACCGCGCCGACAAGTGACACCGTCCTCGACGCGGCCGAAGCGGGAATGCCTGCGCTCTACAGTCCTGTGGGTTTCGGTCATCGCAACTCCGTCAAGCCCGAGGTGTTGTTGCCCGGCGGGCGTAGCCTGCATCAACGCCCCGTCGCCGCCGAAGGAGCAACAACGCTGTATCCGGCCGAGACCACCGTGACCGGGCCGGGCACCCGCGTCGCCGCACCCGGTCCAGGAGGGGCCATCAACGCCACGGCCTACACCCACGGCACCAGCAACGCCACGGCCTTGGCGACCCGCGCAGTCGACGGCATTTTTGACGTCCTTGAATCGCTCGAACCGCAACCGGGCGAACCCCCTTTTCCGGCAGCCGAATACCACCCCGTGCTGGCAAAAACGCTGCTCGTGCATGCTGCGAGTTGGGGCCCGATGCGCGACGGCTTGGAACAGGTGATCGCCGGGATGGACTTAAGCCGCCGCGGTGTATCGCGGCTTCTCGGCTACGGCGCCGTGGAGGGTGACCGCATTGTTAGCGCCGCATCGCACAAAGTGCTCATCGTTGGTGCCGGGTCCATTTCAGCAGGTCAGCGCCAGGCGTTCTTTTTTCCGCTGCCGCCCAGTCTGGTGGCCACCACCGACTGGCGTCGCCTGACGATCACCCTGAGCTGGTTGTCGCAGGTCAACACCCGCACGCGTCAGCACCGGATGGCGCGGTTGTCTTTTGATCCACCCGGTGATGCCCTTGGCATTGAGCGCACCGAAGCTGAGTATTGGGCTGCCCGCAAGGGCACCGTCCAGCACGAAATCCTCGAAGGAGATCGCGCCGTCGCATTCGCCGCCGGCGACGCACTCGAGATCAACGTGGACTGCCGAGTCGATGCGGGAAGCCTGTCCGTACCTGTTCGCTACGGCCTGGCAGCGACCCTGGAAGTCGGCGCAACGGTCCGCGCGGATATCCAGGCCGAGGTGCGCCAACAACTCCAAATACGCCTGCGCGCCCGAGCCAGATGAGCACAACGGGCCCCTACGGCGTCCACGAGGAGGTGATACTGGCGGTATGTCTCTGGACGAGCTGATAGTGCAGGCTGGCCGCGCGCTGAGCGATGCTCGCAGGCTGTTCGGATCCTCACCGATCGACGGGCGGTGGCCATCCCCGCAGGCGTTGGTCACTGGCCGCCAGGCCGTGGCTGAGGCCGGCCAAGCCGCGGCTTCGGATTGGCACGGTGTGGCCGGGCCTGTGTATCGCGCAGCCAACAACGAGCGGCTGCAACGGTTGGATAATGCGCGCACCGCTGATGCCCAGATCGCTCCGGCGTTCGTCACCACCGGCCAGGCTGCAGCTGCCGGCGCACACAGCATGGACAGCCTGATCGCCGAGACCCGCGCCGGAGTTGACGCGCTAGCGCCGCGCGCTCGCAGCGCCGCGGGCCAGCAGGAGTTGGCCACCTATCTGCAAGGTCAGCTCAACAGGGCCAAAGGGTTGGTGCAGAACTTTCAGGAACACAACGCCGAGCTCGCGGCCCGCATCGATGCCGCTGCTGCGGGTTACCAGGCTGAGGGCCCCGTGGTAGCTCAGATTGCACTGAAACCTCCTGTTGGATACATCATTTGGTGCAGCCCAGCTATCGTGGGGGGATACATCTGCGAATTCCTGCAAAATGACGGCTCGATCATTTGGCGGCATTCGCCCATCGACATCACCGGAGGGATGCCGTAGTGAACGTCGAAACGCAAGCAGATATCGAACGGGTGATGGTGCAGCGCAACGTCTCGTTCGTGTTCAGGCCTTCTGTGACCGAACAGGCCGACGGAAACTGGATCGCCCGGTATCCGGGCGCTGATTGGTCAGTCAGCGGCCGTGACGCCGACGAGGCTCGCCAGCGGCTGCACGCCGAACAGCTGTCGCGGATGGGCGATTCAACCCACGCCGACTGGAAGATTGAAGCTGTCCGTCAATACCTGGAAAACGGCCCCATCGACGGGGTGTACGCGCTGGATAACGACACCGTCGACCGCGTCGTCGACGCCGGGACGCCGGCTGCCCTCGACGCCGCGGTAGCTGCCATCGACCAGCCTGGCTAGAGCGGTCCGATCGTGTCGGGGGCCAGCAGTTGGGTCAAGGCATCGGAGTACGCGTCGAGAATGCGTTCGGTGCGCTCGGTATCGACTGCGAGATCGTCCTTTAACTGCTCGATCAGTTCGGCTTGCTGGATCGTGACTCGTGCCAGCTTGGACATCAGCTGGCGGGCTTTCTTGCGGTCTTCGCTGGCCTGTTGGCGTGCCAGATCGGCAGCGACTTTAAGTTCGTGAGCGGCGGCGTTGACGCGCGCTTCTTGACGTTCCCACCATTGCGCGAAGACATCGCGGTCGGCGGCCGGGTCGGGTTGGTGGTGGGCGGAACGTGGTGAGGGAGTGGATTGCCGGCGGGCCAGCTCTTGGTCTAATGACCATTTCCAGACGCGAACTGCATGTTTGGGGACGCGCTTGTGTGGATAGTGCGGGCCGCTGAGTTTTCCGGCGCTCAGCATCTGGCTGACTCGTTGGGCTGTGACGCCGAGCAGCTCGCCGGCGTCGGCCAACGAGTAGCCTTCCGGTTTGCTTGGCGCTGACACGGTTCTATTGTGCCTAAGACGTCGTATGTAAGTAAGAGATCAGCGCAATCTTGGTGACACGCGCTCGAATTTTCCCACCGGTCAGCTCCGGCATGGGAGACTTACTTACATGACGATGAGCTGCCCGGACTCGCGGCGCCACGGCGGCGCTGCCCATTCTCGCGATTCATCAGCGGTTTTACGTCGGTTGCTGAGGCCTGCGCGAGCTCGTGATGCAGTGAAAGCACATCCTTACATGAGTGCGGATGGTGAAGCGAGCAGACCTGCCGTCTCGGGCTGGACTTACTTACGTGCGCAGACCACCGTGCGCGCCGGCGGTCACATTGGAGCGAAGGAGTCGCAATGAGCAGCCAGCCTGCCCTGAGGCACCACAGCGGGGCCCACGACGCCGAGGCGTTGCGCCGCAAGAAGCGCCAGGGGTCTGAGACCCGGAAAAAAGTGGATCGGCTTCAGGTGCGTTATGACACCGACAAGCTCGAGGCGCTTGAGGCGGTGGCCGGGCGCAAGTTGCCGGACCTGATTCGCCAGTATGGCGATCTGTTGACCGAGCTTTTGCCGGTGGCTGAGCAGCAGGGATTGGATCCGGTGGAATTGATCCGCCAGACAGCGACCTCGCTGCTCGGTACGCCAGAGCTGTTGTCGGCCTAACTGCACGCACCGCACGGCTTAGTTGAGACCGCGGGCGCGCCGGACTGCAGCATCGACAACAGCCGCTTCGGCGGCTGCGCTGATGGTGCGGCGTGCGGCGGCGTTTCGCGCCGCGGCGGCCGCGGCCGCACGGGCGGCCTGGTGACCATCACCGCCTAACGCGGCACGCGCAGCATCTCGTGCCTGCTGGGTGGTGGTGCGCTGTGCGAGCTGCTGACTAACGCGCTCCCGAGCAGCGGCGACTTCGGCGGCTTCGCGCGCCTCGTCGAGCGCGGCGGGGCGGTCTTGGAGACTGTTGTGGCTGGTATGCCAGGCCAGCAGTGTGCCGAGCAGGGCAATCGGACGATGCGGATTACTCGGTATCCGGTGACCGGTGCCCAGCCAATCGCCGACAAGTGCGGTGAGATCGCGCGGTGTCCAGCCGGCGGCGGCCGGGGCTGCGAGCATCGCTGCCCAGCTGCTGATGCCATAGCGGCGAGCCCAGGGCGGTGCGTGGGCCTCGGCGCGCCAGCGCGCCGCCAGGCGTTGTCCGTCCTTGTCTGGGCTGAGGCGGCGCGTAGCGGCGCCTTTCCGGGCGCTTGCGCCCGCGTGGGTAGTGAACAGTTTCTTGTGAGGTGAGGTTCTTGTGGTTAGTCGGGACCGTTCCAGATGGGGTGACAAGTTGTGAATAACGCGGTTAATCTGGGCGTTGTCGTGCAGCGCCCAGACCGAGGCCCAGCCGCGGTGGCGATCGCCCATGCGCCAGGAGGCCATCCGTTCGGTGTAGGTGCGTTGGCGGCCGCGGAGGATTTCGGTGGCTACGCCGAGCAGTCGCAGGCATTCGCGTGCGCGCTGGATGGTGCGTAGGTGAAAGCCAGTCCGGGCAGCGAGTTGATCGTTGGTGGCCCGGCAGTTGCGCCCGGTGCCCCAGTCGGCGTAGTGGGCCATGGCTGCGGCGATGATGATCAGCGGTTTTTTGGCGATGCCGCCGTCGCACATCTGCGGCCGGATTGTGGGGTAGTGCAGGTCGTAGGCCACAGCGACTGTGATGTGTGCCCACTTGGTGGGTCCGGCGCTCCAGCAGGGGACGCCCGCGTAGGCGTCTGCTTCGAGTTCAAGGTTGACGAACGCGCTGGGCTGGGGGAGGACAGCGCCACGCAAACGGTGTCCACGCCGAATAGCCAAGACCTCGGCTAGCCGTGTTGTGCGGATGACGCCGCGGCGCGCCCGAATAGCGGTGCAGCCGCGATACGGCAGGGTCGAGCCGTTTTTGCGGCGTGGGAACAAAAGTTGATCACGAAGCGCGTGATGGTCTGGCAAGGCAGACAGGCATGCGCTACCGTGAGACGAGTCAGGCAAGACACGTCCCTTCGGGGAGATGGGTGAAGACCCAGAACTGAGTTGGCCCTCAGTTCGAACCTCAGACACGGGCCCCGCCAGAGGCGGGGCTCTTGTCATGTCAGCGGTCAGTCACTCCGGCTATTGAGATGTGCGGCGTCGGCCCGAAAGACCGGGCGGGCGCGGGTGTTTGGCTCGCGGCGCTAGGTATCCCTCCTTGAGTCGATGCTGGTTTGGCCGTCGCGGTTGCGTGGCCGTGGTGGTCGGTGTGGTCGCCGATACCCGCGACGTGCGGGTGGCAGGCGCGGTAATCGGCTCTGTGTCTGCCGGGACAGGCGCCTGGCCGTGGTGTTGGCTTGGTGTGAGCACCGAAAGCGTTTGTGCCATAGGCGGGTTGAGGACGCTCGACGGTTGGTGCGGCACATGGAATAGTTGCCGTTATCGGCGATGGCGAGGCGTTCCTTCCGTTGGGACAGGTGGTGCTATCGCGCAAAGTGTTACACCGCCGACGCGGTACTACCGCGCATCTGGTGCGGCGTGTCTTGAAAGACAACAAAAGTCGACAGGCCGCGTGGACATGCTGTGGCAGCCGGTTTTTCGTGAATGTGCCGTTGTTGGTAGCGGTTCAGTCGACCCGGGACTTATCGTCCCGAACATGACTGGCTGGGCCGATGTAGCGCTGTCTCAAGTGCTGGGTGGAGTATCCGAGGTATTGGGGGCACCGTTTCCCCAAAACCCGGTACCGGGCGGCCCGGTGCCACTGGACCCCGCTCCAACGGCACCGTTCACGTCGCGAGATGAGCTGACCAAGCTCGACCGGGCCAGGCTCACCTACATGGGTATTAACCCTGATACGGCTCCGATGCCTGAAATCAATAAGGCGCTGGGCCGCGATCAACCCGCGTCGCCGCCGCCGCCTGCACCCCCTCCGGGATCGCCAGGGCCGACGACCCCGGCCGGGACGCCACCGCCACCGGGGCTAAGCGGGGCTGGGGCCGAGGCAGCCAAGCGCCTCGACGAGGCGCTGGCCAAGAACCATTCGGCGCTCAATGACGCTGATGACAAGCTGGCCGACGCGGTGCTTAAGGCCTCGAGTTCGAGCACTGAGGGCCGTCAGCGGCTGCAAAGCTTGCAGCAAGACATCATCGACCAGGTCAACAAGTTGGGGTCATCGCTAGATACTGCGACCGGCCAGCAGCAGCTGGCAGAATTTTTGCAGGGCAAAACCGGCGACATCCTCAACGTGTTGAAAAACGCTGGGCTGGACTCAGATTCACAAGCGCGGGTGTTGGATGGTCTCTCGGCGCGCTATCAGGCGTTGCAAAACAAGAACTCCGGCGAGGACCCTCACACCACGGGCCCAGACGCTAACCCGGGCGCCACCAACCCCACTGCGGGTGGCGGCGGGGATACGCCCGCTGGGACCGGCGACGGTACAAGCAGTGGCAATGACCCACTGCTTGACGGGCTGGCATCGGATCCATTGATGTCGCGGCTGGGCATGATGGCGGGACCGGCGATGGGTGCTCTTGGCTCGCTGCCGGGCGCACTTGGTTCAGCGATTCCCTCACTCGGCGGCGGCGGTGGGCTCGGTGGCGGCGGGTTGGGCGATTTGGGTTCCGCGCTCGGCGGAGCGCTACGCGATGGCGGCCACGATCCCGATCAAGCCGCTGAAGAGCACGCCAACGCGCTGAAAGACCCGTCCGACTCGCACAGTGACGACAAATCTCACGACGAGACGCAGCCAGCCGGACTGCACGATCCAGGAGACAAAGGCGGCAAAGGGGACAAAGCGGGCACAGAAGACGCCGGCAGCGGCGCCACGCCGCCACCATCAGCGCCTGCAGCGCAGGGGCAGACGCCGACGCCGACGACACAGATCCAATTGCCCGACCAGTCGGTGCGAACAGCGTCCAATGCTGCACTCGCACAGGCCGGGCGGGCGGTGCTCTCCGGAGACGGCATCGACGATGCCTTTGCAGGAGCCAATCTTCAGCTACCGCCGCTGGGTTCCCCGGTGAATGCGCCCATGGCTCCCTCGCGGCTGCAATTCGGCGACGTGGGCCAATACACCGATCATCGCGTCATGGCCCTCGACAAAGACCATGTTTGGCTCAACGGCCAGGTCACGCCGATCGACCAACTCGAGACTGGCCCGAATTTCTTGGGGTGGACCCGAGTGTCGGCTCCAACACCGACAACGGTCGCCGCGGCAGCCACCGCGCCCGCACCGTCGACCACTTAAGCGACCTTCTACAGCAACGCGAGGGAGTACCGTAATGACCGTGAACGAGCAGGCCTTGCAGGTCAGCACCGACAAGCTGATTCAGTGGGCGATCGCCCACGAGCGCGCTGCCGAGGCGTGCGCGCAGGCCCGTGCTGACCATGCCCGCACCGTGGCCGCGGCCCAATCGTGGGGACCACTGTTTTACGAGGCCCGTCGTGCTGCGGTGGCCGCCGTCAACGACCGCGAAACCGCCTTGCGCGACCAACAAGAGCGGCACGCGGCCATGGCCCGGCAGCTTCGCACCGGCGCAGCGCAGATGGCGGAGATGAACGCTGAAAACCGCGCCAACTTGACGATTTCCACGGACTAGCGTCATGTCTGAGGCGCCGTCGACCGACTACGACACCGTCGTGTTCGAGGCCGTCAGTCGCGATGACTCGATCGTGGTGGCGGTAGGCCGTAGCGGAAACTCTTTAGGCGTGGAGCTTCAGGCGGCGGCGATGCAGCTCAGCGACGCCGAATTGGCTAACCGCATCATCAAATTGAACACACTGGCTCATTTACGCTCTCAGTTGGCGCTACGCCAAGAGTGGGAGGCCCAACACGTGACGGTGTCGACCGCGTTGCCCACCGAGGACCAAGTTGCCAGCTATGAGGCCCTGATCGATTTCTAGACAACTCAGCGCAACGTCAGCAAAAAATCAGTAGGGGAGGGGATGCCGTGGTGCTGCAGGTCGATGTCGCAGGACTGCACAGTGCGGTCGCGGGCCTAGTCGCCGCCGCGCAGACCCTCGCCGAGCTCGGCACCCAACTGCCGGTGCATCCCCCGCTGGCCACCGACGAGACATCAGCGAGCGTGGCCGCGCGCCTCAGTGAACACGCCGGGGTGATGGCGTCGCGCGCCACTGACGGGTCGGCGGTCCTTGCGGCCGGCGCCGCGGCGATCACACAGTCCGCACTGGCATATGGGGAGATGGACCAGGCCAATCAATCCGTGGTGAGCTTGCACGGTAACCCTGCGCCCCCCAAGCCGGCCTTCACCCCCGCGGTGACCGTTAACCTGGTCGCTGCGGATGTGCCGATCGCCCCGCCGGCACCACGCCCAGCCGAAGCGACGGCGGCGATCATGGAAGCGGGCCAGCCCGCGGCTGGGGATCCGTTTGTGGCAGACTGCGCCGCCCTCTCACAAGGATTCAGCGCTGCCGCGCAAGCGGCCCGCCGCGGGGCGGCAACGGTCGGTGAACATCTCAAAGGGGAAGCGGCACCACGCATTACGGCGGCGTTGACTCGTTACGCCGACTGGGCGCAGGAGATGGCCCGCCATGCCGACGCCGTCGCAAAGCTAGCCGACAACCACAAGCACAGATTCACTCAGGTCAAACAGGCGACGCCGACGACCACAGAGTTCGCTAACCGACACCGCGAACTGCACAACGCGATCGCACTCAACAGTTCCTATCCCAGTCCCGGATCAGCGGCCGCGGTGGCCAAGGCGCACACCAATTTGACCCAATTAACCAGCCACACCCAGATAGTGGCCGCTGGCTACCACACTGGCGAGCAGATACCTGAGGCTCCGCCCGGGCCACCACCAGCCCCAGTCATCGTGGAACCTGGTGCCGGACAAGGGGACACCCCGACATCGACGACCCCGCAGGGAGCCGATCCCAAACCGACCCGCGATCATGCGGGCACTGGCCACGCGGGCGACGTCGACCCCAGCACCGACCCCAGCGACCTCGACGGTCTCGACCCAGGAGATGCTGATCCCGCCGCTAACCCGCTAGCGCCGACGGGAGAGGGCTCGATGCCGGCAATGGCGTCATCCTTGCCGTCGATGCTGACCGGCGTGCTGGGCGCCGGAGTTGGCATGGCCACTCAGATACCGCAGAAACTGGGCCAAGAGCTGCAGGGGCTGGCCCAGCAAGCCACTCAGAGCGTCGCAGGGTTAGCACAAGGAATGGCGGGCAAGAACGCTGTCGAAGACGCCGCCAAAATTGAGCCAGCAGACTCCCTGGGCAGTGGTGCCGGCGCAGGCAGCGGTGACGACGGCGCTACCACCCCAGCGGCAAGTAGCGGCGCTGATCTCAAACCCGCGGCGTCAGCAATCTCCGGAACGGGTGTCGCCGCCTCAACGTCACCACCTTTGGCCGGCGCGAGCGGCTCCCCGAGTTTCACCGGTGCCGCCGCCGAGAGCGGTATGGGCGGCCCGCCGATGTTCATGCCACCGATGGGGGGCATGGGGGCCGGCAGCGGTGCCACGAACCGCAAAGTCAAAAACCCAGATAAGTCGATCGAGATGCCGGCGCAACCTCATTCCGAACCGGTCAAAGGCGAACGCGGCGACCCAATTCGGCACACGGCCACCGTCGATGCCGCTGCGAACCCCAAAGGCGGGCCCAAGCGCACCGTGACCGTCAGATCACGCAGCCGACCCGTCGACCCCGACCCCGGCGGCGACTCCCAGTGACCGTCAACGGGTTTCTGATCGCCGCGGCCATCGCGCGGATCGATCGTGTGTCGACTGCCTTGTCCGCGCTGCAGCATGACATAGCTTCCGACGACGTTGGGGGGGTCCGTTGACCGTCTATGAATACGGCGGCTATGAGGCAGACAAGAATCTAGCCGCCAACGTCATTGCGCGCATGGAACGGGTGTCGACGATGCTTTCCAAGCTGCTCGAGGAGATGGATGGCATCGATCTGGAAGCCATCGGCGGCGATGGTGACGTCGTGTTGTCGGTTAACTCGCACGGACAACTCACGTCGCTGTCACTGGCACAGGGTTGCACCACCCGCTACTCACACGGGGCGTTGGCTGAGCTGATCAACACCACCATCGACGAGGCAGTCAGCGCCGCGGCCGAGGAAACAGCGAGCGTGGGAGGCGGCCAAGACCAGGAGGCGCTCGACGCCGCTGTGCAAGCGTTCATCGATCCTCAGAGCGAAATCTGGACCGCCACTTGAACACCTGTTTCGTCTCAGATTCGCGCGCAATGGTAGCCCGATGTCGCCGCACGCCAGTACTCTGATTTGCATGAATCCGCAGGCAGTTGGGCAGCCGGGCTATCCAGCTGTATCCGGCGGCCCGCCCATCTCAACCAGTAGTGCCGGCATGCCGACCGGTGCCGCGGTGATGCCGCCGCCACCGAGCTACCTGCCGCCCCCGCAACCCCTTGTACCGCCTCCTGCGTACCCGAGGCGCCGCCCGGGCTGGCTCGCGGTATCGGTAATGCTGGCTCTGGCGCTGCTGTTGGCGCTGAGCGCAACAGTGATGAGTGCGGTGAAGTTGAGCCAATCAACCCCAGCCGCGACAACCACCACGATCACCGCGCCGCCCCCACCACCGCCGAGCTACAGCCCAGACCAAGTCGCTGCGGCCAAAAAGGAAGCCTGCGGCGCAAGCGATACCGCAGACCAATCAATGCTCGCTGCTCAACGGAATTTTTTCGACGCAGCGCGGGACCGGCAATCGCCTCAGTACCATCCTGCCCTAGGCAATTTCCAACTGGTTGCGATGCTGGAAACGCAGTACATGCAACAGCATCTTCCCCCCGCTACCCCTAAGAACGTCCTAGATGCGATCAACAATTACATCACCGCTGTGATCGCGTTGGTCGACGCCAATACCCGCGAGCTTTCCGACCACGACGCCCAGCCGTTCGTGCTCGCGGTTAGAAATGCGGGAGATCAACTCGACAAGGTGTGTGAGTGATGCAAACTGATGACGTTCTGCAGGTCATGCCGGCCGCGGCGGAGTCGGCGAACACGCTGACTGGTTCGGCAGCCGTGGAGTTCCCTGCGGCCGTGGTCGAGCAGGCAGCCCATGGCGCGGCGGTCGCGGCAGTCGGAGGCGCTCATGTGGCATCGATGTGGGCTCCGAGCGTGGCAGCAAGCGCAGGGGTGGACCAGCAAGTGGGCGGCGCCGGCGCAGCGCTGGGACCGCGTGGTGGCAAGGTTGCTCAGCGCAACGATCGATCGTTGACCGCGGACGTGGAGACCGACAATCAGAACGCAGAGGATTTGACGCCGCATCCGGTGGTGAGCATATGACCGCCACTCTTCACCCGCCCCAAGCGGGAACACCGGCACCGCCCGGTATGCCACAGGTTCCACCTCCGCCACCACCGCCGGCAGGGCCGGGTCGCGGCGTTCTGGGTGGTTCGGCGGCGGTGTTGGCCCTGTCGGTCGCGGCCGCGGCGCTTGCGGTAGTGGCGTTCATGACCCCGTCTAAGGCTCCCAGCACCACAGTCGTGCTGCCGTGGTCGCCACCTGCACCAAGTGCCGATCAGGTGACGGCCGCACGCACAAGGGCATGCGAATTGTGGGGGAACGCGGCTACGACCATGGACGACGCCACCAACGCGGTGGCCCATGCTCCAGCTGATTGGAATGATCCTGTCACTCAGGAGGCTTTGGCCAATGAGGCGCGGGTGATCTTGGTGGAAAGCGCGTATCTGCGGCGCGAACTCCCGGCCGGTACGCCGGCGGCGATCCGCTCAGGGATCGACGATTACCTTGCGGCCAGCTCGGATATGGAAGACGCCACCACGCATCGCAAGGGCAGCTTGCGAAATGCGGCGATCGGTCGTGCAAATACCGCAGAGGACAAGGTCAACGCCGCTTGCCGGTAGCAATGAGGAGGGGGTGCCAGCTGTTGCGGGTTGAGTGGTCGTTAGTTGTCGGTGGTGTCCTGTAGGAACGGAGGCATGGCGGTAATGGGTATGAGGATGGGCGTGCTGAACACGTCGTTTTCGTGCTTTTGCTGCGGTGCGGAGTTCCTTTTCACCATCGATTCCGGTGGGCTTTGCGACGCATGTAACGACGGCGAGTGCGCGGCGTGCGGCGAGGATGGCGAGGACTGGTTGTGATGGGTCGGTTCGAGGTGCCCGAGGAGTGGTCGGTGCAGGCGTTCCGGTTCACCCTTGACCCGACCGCCGAGCAATCCGTGGCGTTGGCACGGCATTTCGGTGCGCGGCGTAAGGCCTACAACTGGACGGTCGCGGCTCTGAAGGCCGATATCGAGGCCTGGCACGCCACCAGGATCGAGACAGCGAAACCGTCGCTGCGGGTGCTACGGAAGCGCTGGAACACGGTCAAGAACGACGTGTGTGTCAACGCTGAGACCGACGCAGTGTGGTGGCCGGAGTGCTCGAAGGAGGCCTACGCCGACGGCATCGCGGCCGCGGTGGACGGGTACTGGAACTGGCAACAATCCAGGTCGGGTAAACGGGCCGGTAAAAGGGTTGGGTTCCCGCGTTTCAAACGCAAGGGCCGCGATGCTGATCGGATGTGCTTCACCACCGGTGCGATGCGGGTCGAGCCAGACCGTAGGCACGTCACGCTGCCGGTGATCGGCATGGTTCGCACGCATGAGAACACCCGCCGGATTGAACGCCTGATTCGTGCCGGGCGGGCGCGGGTGCTCGCGATCTCGGTGCGCCGCAACGGCACCCGCCTGGATGCGAGTGTGCGCGTGCTGATTCAACGCCCGCAACAACCCAGCGTCAGGTCACCTGGTTCGCGGGTTGGTGTCGATGTCGGGGTGCGCCGGCTGGCGACGGTCGCCGACGAGGACGGCGCAGTGCTCGACCAGGTGCCTAATCCACGGCCACTCGAGGTGGCGCTCAAAGAGTTGCGGCGCGTTAGCCGTGCCCGCTCGCGCTGCACGAAAGGCTCGCGGCGCTACCGTGAGCGCACCATCGAGATTTCCCGGCTGCATCGCCGGGTCAACGATGTCCGCACCCACCACCTCCACTGTCTGACAACGCGTTTGGCTCAAACCCACGGCCGGATCGTTGTTGAAGGTTTGGACGCGGCGGGGATGCTGCGGCAAAAAGGGTTGCCGGGTGCCCGCGCCAGACGGCGCGGACTGTCGGATGCCGCGCTGGGCGCACCGCGCCGGCACTTGTCCTACAAGACGGTCTGGTACGGGTCGCAGCTGGTGGTCGCTGACCGCTGGTTCCCGTCGTCGAAAACCTGCCACGCTTGCGGGCATGTGCAGGACATCGGGTGGGACGAAAAGTGGCAATGCGACGACTGTTCGGTCATCCACCAGCGTGATGACAACGCCGCGATTAACCTCGCACGCTACGAGGAAACACTTAGCGTCGTCGGCCCAGTTGGGGCCGCCGTCAAGCGTGGAGCCGACCGTAAGACCGGGCCTCGCCCGGCCGGTGGCTGTGAAGCACGGAAGGGACGCAGCCGCAAGGCTGCCGAACAACCCCGAGACGGGGTGCAAGTCGCGTGACTCACTTGCTTGCAACGGGAGCTGTGGCGGACGTGCCCGCAACCAGTATCGCTGGGAACGTCATCATCACTCCGGATATGGTGCCGCCGGCAGCGGAGCCGTTAGAGATTCACGCCGCCCACTACATGGCGTTGGCGGAGAGAGTCGGTGAGCTGCAGCGGCGGCTCAAAGTTGCTAACGCGATGCGGGAAGAGGCTGCACAATCGCCTGGTTGGGAAGCGGGCCACGAAGTAAATCGCCAATTGGCTGCCGATTATGGGCGCATGGCGGGGATCTACAGCGCTGCAGCGGATTACTTCAATGGAGTGGCGGGTGTTTACCGTGACGCGCAAGCCGCCCAACAGAACGTTGTCGTGAGAGCCAACGTTGAACTGGCGCAGGCGAAAAACCCGATACAACAACACGAGATCGTGGCTCGCTGGCACACGCACGCACGTTCCCTGACCACCAGCCTGCTAGGAGCCGCTACCGCGAGGGCCGGGGTTTTCCAGCGAACTGCAGGCGGGGATATCAAGGCGCTAACCTCGCACCTGGGCGGTCCGGCACCTCAAGACCCCGTCTTGCCCCACAGCGGCGGCGGAATAGCCGTACCAACAGGCAAAGAGGGATCTGGACTAGGTGATGACAACCCACCACAGAACGGAGACCCCGGAAACCCCAACGGCCTTGACAATCCGCAGGGTGTCGGCGCCGGTAACGGACACACGCCGCACCACCATGGGGCCGCGAAAGGCGAGGACGGAGACCCGGCTATGACAGGACCGGGATCCGCCCCAGTGGTCGGGGGCCCTTATCCCGGCGCCGGGCAGATGCCTGGTGGTGGGGGTGGTGGCATTGAGTCTGTTGGTTTTCCGCCGGGGTTGACGTCTATGACTGGAGGACTTGGCTCGATGCCAGGCGGGGGCGGCATGGGGGGCCTTGGATCGGGTGGAGGCTTAGGCGGGCTCCCCGGGGGTATGGGACAGCTGCCCGGTGCCCAGGCGGCCGGGTTGGGAAATCTGCCCGCTAGCGCTGCCCCGGCGGCTGGCGGTGGGGAACAGTTGGGACCGGCTTTCTCTCAAGGACTTTCGACAGGTTCGGCGTTGGGGTCGCTGCCGCCTGCGACGGGGACTGGAACACCGGCTGCAGGGCAGGCCGCGGCGGCGCCGGCGGCGGGGTTAACGTCGGGCGCGGGTGTTCCCTCGGCCGGGGTGGCGGCGGCAGGTGTGACTCCGGCGTCGGCCAGCCCGGCGGGGGCGGCGCTCGCCAACTCGGCCGGGACGGCCGGTGGTGCACCGGCGGCGATGATGCTTCCGCCGCCTGGGATGGGTGCGCCGGCGGCCCCTGTGGCTGCCGGGGGGGCGAGTGCTGCGGCGCCGGTCGCGCCTGCCAGCAACACAGGCACACCGGGTGGTTCGGCGCCGTCTACAGGTCCGGCTGCTGGCTCAGTAACCGGATCGGGTGGGGCGGTGGTGGTTCCGGCAAGTGTTGTCGGTGCCGGGGCCGGTGCCCGAGGGCGTGGACGCCCGGAGTCAGCGGAGCTGGCAACTGCAAAAGCTTTGGCGCGCAAGCTCCGTCGTGACAGTGACATCGTTAATTACGCCTGCATCGAGTGGGCTGTGGGTGTGTTTCGGCGTGAGGCCGGTGGGGCGACCGAGTGTGTGGTGATGTCCAACGAAGGGTTCGGTTATATTCCGCGGGGAGTGTTCTTACCGCGTACTGCACGCTTGTTGGTGTCAGATAAGTTGGTGGACAACCAGTTTCGGGAACGTTGGTTCGGTTCGCCCGATCCCGCTGAGGTACTGGCCGAATATGCGCGGCTGCGAGGTCGCGGCGGGACGCATCTTGTTGCCATGGCGGTGACTGCGGACAGTTCTTTCGGTCGAGCGCCTGGTGTGGAATACGCTGTCTGCCAACGGGAGTTTGAGGACGGTGTCTACATCCGGCCCACGCTTGACGACATGCACATGCATCGTCTCGAAGCGTTGCACCTGGAGTTGTATGCCCGGCTTCAGCAGATGACTTCGGCCGAGATTGAAGCTCGGTTGATTGAAAATAAGGTCGTGGTGCCGCTGGCTGTGCAGTTGATCGAGACGGTGAAGATGTCGGGCCAGATGACACCGGAGTTGCGGCAGATGTGGGATGCGCTGGGCACCGGTGACGGCATCGCGGAAGAGGCGTGGAAGCAGTACCAGATTGCCGCATCCGTCTATTACGTGAACCTGAGCGCGAATAGGCCACTGCCAGGGTCGGCAACTGGTGACCGTCAGCGGTATTACGCGCAGTGGACTACCGGGCGTGCGATGGAACTGGTGGGAGGTTGGTCGAAGCAGCCCCTGTCGACGGCGGACCTGGCGGACATGATCTACGCGGGAATCACGTGTCAGGAAGACGACATTGTGGGCAAGATCCAACTCGCGCTCCGCAACCTCGAACTCGAGGCCGCCTGTCCGTAGTGCGGTAGAGATCGCGCCCGATCTGTCACGTGACGAAATTCCAGTGGGTTGGGTTGTCCCTATGGGCGACGTGAATCGCTGCGTCGCAGTTACGGTGCGGTGTATGGGTAAGAACACGTCGTTCAGCCTGGATAACCATTTCAGCGCTTTCATCGAGGCGGAGGTCGCCTCTGGTCGATATGGTTCGTCCAGTGACGTTGTGCGCGCAGCACTTCGACTCCTCGAGGATCGCGAAACGCGTCTGGATGCCTTACGCCAGGCGCTGATTGCCGGCGAACACAGTGGCGAGGCGACTCCCTTCGATTTCAACGCACGGAAGCGGGCGGAGCGGCACGCTCGGTGAGCCGACTCTCTGCCGGCCCCTTGTGCGTGACCATGCCCGCGGCCAGACTCACATGATGTGCATGCCGCGTAGCGAGTAGAACTATGGATGTTTCGAGTTGGGTCGCCCGGCTGCGGGCCCTTCGTGTTGGGTTGCGAGCCCTTCCGGCTGGTTTGGTCGTGGTTGCGGTTCTGGGTGTCGGTGGTGCCGTTGCCACCGCAGTTAGTTCCGTTTTGGCCGCACTGCAGGCCCCGTTATGGTCGCGCCTGCTCGTAATTATCGTTATCGCGGTGGTCGGAGTAGCTGTTGTGGTGGAAAAGCTGCGGACCGACTGGCGCGCCAAAAAAGAAGCTGAAGAGCAGAAGCGGCGGGAGGTTGAGGCGGCAGAGGCCAAATGGCTGCACGCGATCCAGGACTGCTTGCTCTGGCCTCTCCCGCAGATTCGTGACGTCGACCCCTTCCAAGACCTCGGGGTGGCCAAATCGCAGCTTGCGGAGCGCTACATCGCGGACGGAGAACGCTTCCCTCCATACGTCGATCGCGATATAGACCAGACGGCCCGCCAGCGTCTTCAATCCAGTGGCTTTGTGCTGCTCGTCGGCGATCCGGCCAGCGGGGTCACACGCACCGCGTACGAACTCGCATTGACCGTACCGACCTCGCCGCTGGTCCTCGTTCCAATTGCGTCGCATGGCCTCTCGACCGCCCTGGCCGATCTCGATGTACTGTCCCGGGTCCCGCCCGGGGCACCGCTGTTGTTGTGGCTCGATCGGGTCGACACGTTCACGAATGCTGGGCTGACAGCAGCAACGTTGCGTCGCTACGGCGATCGGTCACCGGGGTTACGGGTCGTGGCTACGATCTCCTCGAATCAATATGTAGTCTGGGCAGCCGAAAATCGTGCTGTTGCCGAAGCATTCGGTAAATCGGTCGGGCTTGAGCGGTTACCGTCGGTCAAGGAACTGGGGCGCGCCGAGGCGGCCTATCCCACAGTGGACTTCAGCGAAGGTATCGCGCCAGCTTTCACGACTACTGCGACGCTGATGACACGGCTAAAGGGTGGCGACCATAGTTGCCAATTTGAGCCAGCCGGGGATCGCTGTGCTCTCGCGCGGGCGGTCGTTGAAATCGCCCTCGAGTGGGCCTCGACGGACATTCGTCGTCCGTTGCCGGAGGACCGGCTAGCTGGCCTGGCGCAACAACGACCGACCGGGCATCAGAAGATCGAACCTAGACATTTGCACGGTGCCCTGGAGTGGGCGGCCACCCGGGTTGTCGGTGGAGCTTCGCTGATATCCAAGGAAACCGATTGCCAAGGCAAACAGGTCGTTGCTGCTCACGCTGCGATCGTGGAGATCCACCGTGCTGAGGGGAACGGGCCGGCCGAGGCGGTGTGGACAGCGGCTCTTGAGGCCGCCGGCATCGCCGACGATTCAGAGGCCGTTGGGCGCATCGGATTTCGTGCCCACACTGAGGGCAACGTGAGCGCCGCTGCACGGGCGTGGGCGATGATCACCGCCATCGACGACCCGGCCGCAGAATCACTTAGGCAAGCAGTGGCGTTCAGCCACGCGCATAGGGACCCCAACGCAGAAATTCCCCCCCCGAAAACGGCTATTGGAGCTCACCGAAGCCGCCTACGGTCCCGACCACCCCGAAGTCGCACGCATGCTCACCAATCTGGGGAACGCATGGTTTATCCTCGGGCAGCCGGCCAAGGCGCGCGAGCTCTATGAGCGTGCGCTGCCCATCGGCGAGCGGGAGTTCGGCCCCGACGACGAACAACAGGTCGCGCTCATACTCATGAATCTGGGGAGCGCGTGGATTGAGCTGGGGCAGCCCACCAATGCCCGCGAGCTGTTCGAGCGTGCGCTGTCGATCAACGAGCGGAAGTTCGGCCCCGACCATCCCGAAGTCGCTCGCATGCTCACCAATTTGGGCAATGCGTGGCGTGAGCTGGGGCAGCCGGGCAAGGCCCGCGAGCTCTGCGAGCGTGCGCTGTCGATCAACGAGCGGAAGTTCGGCCCCGACCATCCCGCAGTCGCACGCATCCTCACCGATCTGGGGAGCGCGTGGTTTAACCTCGGGCAGCCGGCCAAGGCGCGCGAGCTCTACGAGCGTGCGCTGCCCATCAGCGAGCGCGAGTTCGGCCCCGACGACGAACAACAGGTCGCGCTCATACTCGTGAATCTGGGCAACGCGTGGAGTGAGCTGGGCGAGCCGGCCAAGGCGCGCGAGCTCTACGAGCGTGCGCTGGGCATCAATGAGCGGAAGTTCGGCCCTGAGCACCTCCAGGTCGCACGCACCCTCACCAATCTGGGCAACGCGTGGCGCGGGTTGGGGGAGCCGGCCGAGGCCTTGAAGCTGTACGAGCGTGCGCTCCCCATCTACAAGCGCGAGTTCGGCCCTGACCATCCCGACGTCGCCGCAACCCTCAACAATCTGGGGGGCGCGTGGAATGAGCTGAGAGAGCCGGCTAAGGCCCGCGAGCTGTACGAGAGTGCGCTGCGCATCACTGCGGCGAAGTTCGGCCCCGGGCACCCCCAGGTCGCAATCATCACCACCAATCTGGGCAACGCGTGGCGCGCGCTGGGGGAGCCAGCCGAGGCCTTCAAGCTGTACGAGCGTGCGCTGCACATCTTCCACACGCATTTTCCAAATGGTCACCCGGCGATCGCCACGCTGGCCCGCAACATACGCGCGGTCGCCCCAGACGTCATCGTTCTCGACAACGGCCTCATCGGCCGCACGGAGGGACCGGGCAACTCCGGGTCATGATGAATTCTCCGACGGCTGTAAGCGGTCGGCTTCTTTCTACGCTGCGGTTGCGGCGTGTAGGGCCAGTCCAGCAACCTCAAGCTCGAAGAAGCCTGCCCGTAGCCAGTACAAGATCGCGGCCCCGGCTGTCACGTGACGAAAGCCCGGTGGTGGTCCGGGCGTGGTCGCCGCTGGCGAGGTGCGCGCCTCTTCTACCCAAGTCTGGTGCACGACGCGTCAGTCCCAGGGGTTGACCAGGTCGACGCCTGTTTCGTCAAAGTGGCGGGTATTGCGGGTAGCCACAGTTGCGTGCCGGGATGCCGCGATGCCGGCGATCTGCACATCGCGAATCTCCACCGCACGCCCGACTCGTTGTTGGGTGGCGGCGATGGTCCCCGCGGCAATCGCGGCCGTCAGGTCGAAGGATTGCACACGACCCTCGAGGTCTTCGTCGAGGAGCTGAGAGAAGGTCTCGTCTAGCCGCTTGCGCCGGCGGCTTGGCGTCAAAAGCTCAATGCCAGTGCGTATCTCGAATACTGTGACCGACGTCGTCCAGATTGATTCGGTGGGCTGATTATCGAGCCATTCCACGACGGCCGGATCGGGTGTGTCCCGCATCAACGCGGAGAGCACATTGGTGTCGAGCAGGATCATGATTCGTTGAACTGTGCCGGCTGGACGGGCTGTCCCCGCAGTTCGGGTATGTCCTCGGTCAGGCCCACCCCCTTGAAGCGTGACGCGATACGAGACCCCAGCCGCCGGGGCCGATCATCGACGTTTCGGACTGCGTTCCTTAAGATTTCGCGCGCTTCTTCCTCGGTGCTGCGGCCGTGGCGGCGGGCGAGTCGCTGCAATTTGGCCTTGGTGTCGTCCTCAAGTTGACGGATAATAATCTGCGCCATAAACCGATGATATCATGATAGCATTCCGCTGCTTCGTTGAGCTCACCGCTGGGGTCGACGAACGCCGCGCCCGCCGCCCGAACATGCGTCATGGCCGCTTCCGGTGCTGTCGAGGTGGGGTCGTTGGTCTGGGTTTTCATTCAATGTGGACGCGCTGGTAGCGGGGGTGTAGCGACGGGCGTTATGGTGCCGGTGTGCCGTTGAAGTTGGCGTCTAAGACGCAGGTTTCGGGTCATTTCTTTGTTCGGCGACGCTTGTCATTTGCCTTGTTGCGCCGTTCGGTGAGCATGGAGATTAATCCGGTTCGCTGGCATCGCACGCTGTTGATGCTGTCAGCGGTGTTGGGTGTGGTGCTCGTGGTGGGCGCGTTCGTGTACGGGTGGTTTCGCCCGGCGGGGGTGATCGATGACTCGTCGAAGATCGTTGCTGATCGTTCGTCGGGTGCGTTGTTTGTGGTGGTCGACAAGCGGCTGTATCCGGCGTTGAATTTGGTGTCGGCGCAGCTGATTGCTGGTGAGCCGGATCGGCCGACGTTTGTGGCGCCAGGGGAGATCGCGAAGTGGCCGAAAGGGCCGACGGTGGGGATCCAGGGCGCCCCGGTGGAGACGCCAACGGTGTTGTCGCCCCAGGTGTCTCGCTGGGCTGTGTGCGACACGGCGCCGACTACGGTTGGTGGTTCGCCGCTGGTGACGGGTATTGATGGGCAACTGTCGCTGGGGGAGGGGGCCGGGGAGCTGGCTGGCGGTGAGGCGTTGTTGTTGTCTTATGGGCCACAGGTATACCTGGTGACCAATGGTGTTCGGATGCCGATTGATCTGTCTCAGTCGGCGATCGCCGCGCCGCTGGGCATTACGCCCGGGGCGCAGCTGACGGGGATGTCGCGGGCGTTGTATGACGCGCTGCCGGCGGGAGGTCCGCTGGTCGTTCCTGCTGTGCCTGGCGCCGGCGGGCCCGCTCAGGTGGATTTGGGTGCAGGGGTCGTTATCGGTGCGGTCGTGGCCAGCCGGGACGTGGCTGCACAATCGGATCGCTTCTATGTAGTGCTGGCAGATGGCGTTCAAGAAGTCTCGCCGGTGGTGGCTTCGATACTGCGCCAACATGATTCGTTTGGTTTAGCCACGCCGCCGCAGGTATCACCAGATCATCTGTCGCATGTTCCGCTGCGTCATGCTCTTGACGTGGATTATTATCCGCGTTCGCCGGTGCGCCTGGTTGATCCGGGCAGTCGGCCGGTGTCGTGTGTGGCGTGGCAGTGGAGTGTAAGCGAGCGCCAGGCGCGGCTGGCGGTGATCTCCGGACGGGGGTTGCCGATCCGCGCGGATCAACGGGCGAAGCTGGTGCCGTTGGTGGGCGCCGGCAATGGCGGGGTGCAAGCGAATCAAGTCTTAGTCGGTGATAGTGCATCAACGTTTGTTAGCACCACTGGTCAGGCGTTGGATTCGCCTGCGCGCGAAACGATGTGGCTGATTAGCTTCACCGGGTCGCGATACGGTGTGCCGTTTGACGGCAATAGCGTGCAGGCGTTGGGTCTGGTGTTGTCTCAGGTTCGTCCGGCGCCGTGGTCGATGCTGCAGGTATGGCCTGCGGGCCCGGAGCTGTCGCGGGCGGCCGCGTTGACGGTGCACAGTCCGTCTGATGCGGTGGCCGTGTTGCCGACGAAAACCAATGTGCGAGCCGGCGGATAAAAGGGGGCGAGGGTTTGTCGACGATACGTTTCAGTCCGTCTCGGCGGCTGAGGGCGCCCAAAGTTGATGGCGGCGTGCAGTCGGTGCGCGATTCTCCGATCGCGCCGCGCCGGTTGCCGATGACGAAGGCGCAGATCATTTTGCCTGCGGTGATGGGCGCGGCGTTCTTGGGCATGATGGCCATGATCGTGACCCAGCCGGGGCTGCGCTCGGGACCGATGAGTTTGTTCTCGTTGTTCGTGCCGGTGATGATGATTGCGTCGTTCGCCGGGGTGTTTATGCAGGGCCGTTTCGGTGGCGGCGATAAGGCCTTGTCTCCGCAGGCATTGGAAGAAGAGCGCCGTGTCTACATGAACGAGCTCGACCAGACGCGTGACGTCATTCAAACTGACGCCGAGCGTCAATTCGCGAACTATCAGTTCTTGCATCCTGAGCCGTCGATGCTGCGCGGCTTGGTCGGTTCGCCGCGGATGTGGGAGCGCTCCGGTTCTGCCGAGGACTTGTCGATGCACTTTGGTTTTGTCCGTTTCGGAACTGGCACATCGGATTTGGCGAAGAAGCTGGCGAAGCCACGGTTAGGTGAGTCGGCCGATTATGAACCAGTCTGTTACGACGCGTTACGCAAGTTTGTGTTGGAACAATCCAAGATCAGTGGGATCGCCAAACCACTGTCCCTTAAGGCGATTCCGTTGATGACATTGGTGGGTGAGGATGGTCTGGACACAGCCCTTGATGTGGTGCGGGCGATGATTTGCCAGGCAGCCTGCTTTCATTCACCCCAGGATCTGAAGGTCATGGTCGTCACCGACGAACCAGCGCGATGGGATTGGCTGAAGTGGCTGCCGCATTGCCTACATGACAAGCTTTTTGACAGTGGCGGCCCGTTGCGAATGGTGTGGACTTCGCCGACGGCCATGGATGCGGCGGTGGGTCCCGAATTGCACGGCGCCCGTAAGAATTACGGCGACCCGACCGCAGGAGAAACACGCCCACATTGGCTGGTGATCAACGACCAACTCCGTGTGGATAGCGAATGGGACACGTTGAATCGCAAGGGCGTTGGGGGCGTCGCGGGCGTGACCTTTGTGCGTGTAGTGGTCAAGGAGGGTGCGGCGGATGACAACTGAGTTCACATTGCACGTCAAGCGCGACGGGGCCTACGACGAGGAGGGGTTTTTCGCGGTTCCCGACACGTTGGACACAGCGTCCGCGGTCGCGTTTGCACGCAAAATGGCCCGCTACCATGCGGATTCGCGAGTTACGCAAAGCTCAACTGCCGCCGCGTCGAAAGTCGTTGATTTGTATGAGATTCTCGGCCACCCCGATCCGGGCAATATCGATGTGGAGGAGGCCTGGGCGGCGACCCGACTTGGCCCGCCGCTGCAAGACGACGAGGGCGAGTTGCGGTGGGGCCGCGAGTGGATGCGGTTCCCGATCGGTATTGATCCCCGTAACGGGCAGCCTGTGGCACTGGATTTGAAGGAAACCCACGAGTTCGAAGGGATGGGCCATCACGTCGTCGTGGTCGGCACCACCGGTAGTGGTAAGTCGGTGTTTTTGACGGCGTTGATCACCTCGGCGTGTTTGACGCATTCACCAGATTCGCTGAAGGTGGCGGTGTTTGACTTCAAGGGAAGCGCACTGGCCCATTTGGTGGCAGGGTTTCCGCACACCGTGGCGGCGATGAGCAACTTGCGTAACGATCGCCTGTGGATCGTGCGGATGGAAGATGTCCTGCTCGGCGAGATGGAGCGCCGCAAGTCCTGGCTTGACCGGGCTGGCGTCAGTGACATCGCTGAGTACGAGTATTTGCGGATTCACAAAAAAGAGAAGTTGCGGCCCATGCCGCACCTGCTGCTAGTTGTCGATGAGTTCACGCAGATGTTCGCCGAACATGATGGCGCCAAAGCGGTCATGGACGAGGTCGGCCGTCAAGGACGCTCGCAGGGGCTTCGTCTCGTGATGGGGTCACAGCGGCTGGGCCATCAAATGCAGGGCGGCATCATGAGTAACATCCCGGTGCGGGTAGCGCTGCGCACTGTCGGCGACACCGATTCCCACGAGTTGTTGGGGAGCGACGAGGCCAATCATCTGCCCAAAAAGCCCGCTGGCGCGGGGCTTTTGAAGGTAGGCGCGAACAAAACCTTGACGCGGTTTCAGACGGCGTTCGTGCTCAAGAGCTACGTACCGCCCCAGCGGGCGGCAGCGGACGCGGCCAGGCAGGAAGCCGGTTACCTTGAGCCACAAGAGTTTCAGGCGGTTGGTATGCCTGCTCTGCAGTTGGCCCGCGTGGCAGACGGTGAGCAGACCAAAGTTCCCGAACCGCGCGCCATCATTGGCGCCGACGGCCGTACCGTCAAACAGGTACAGGCCACGGTGGATTACCTGAACGGGCTGAATCTTCCTGCACTGCAACCGATGTGGCTGCCGCCGCTGCAGCCGTTGCCTGCCGATGAGCTGGTGCGGCGACTGCGGGGCCAACCGTGGGATGTCGATTATGGCTCGTCCCAAGACGAGCTGTCGAGGCTGATGTTTCCGGTCGGAATCGAAGACAGGCCGCGCGATCACCGCCAGCTTGTGTATGCGCCCAACCTGGCCGAAGGTAACTGCGCGGTCGTTGGTATGGGGCAATCAGGCAAGACGGTGGCCATCGCCACGATGATCTCGGGTGCCGCGTTGCTGTATCACCCTCGGCGCCTTCAGTTGTATGTCATCGCGCTCAGCGGCCCGGATCTCAACGTGGTGGCAGGTTTGCCTCACGTCGGTGGTTTCGCCCGCGAGGTCGACCCCGAGCAGGTCAAACGAATCATCGCCGAGATGCTGGCGCTGATTGATCAACGCGAGCAGGCGTTCACCAAGCTGGGGTTGACGCTAACCAAGCTGCGTGAACGCAAATTTGGCGGCGTGCCCGGTGAGGTGCCTCAGGACCCATTCGGCGATGTGTTTTTGGTCATCGATGGCTGGCCGACGTTCGTGAAGAACTGGGAGCTGTTGATCCCTGATGTGGAACGAATCTTGGCCAAAGGACCTGACGTTGGGGTGCACGCGATCGTGTCGACCAGCGGTTGGGTGGCCAACAAATTCCCGTCAGGAATGACCAAGCTGTTCACCAGCAACGTGGAGCTCAAGCTGGGCGACAACGACGACACCACGGTCAACAATGGGAAAGTGGCGCGCGATGTTCCCTTCGGGGAGAGGAAGGTGTTCCTCGATAACGAAGACGACACCGGCGGCGAGGTCGAGCAGGTCGACGTGGTCAAAATCAGGGGACGCGGCACGACGATGGACGGGTACCATTTTCAGGCCGGGTTACCGGAGATAACGGTGCAAGGGCGGCGCGTCGACGTCGCCGCGGCCGTTGAGATGATTCACGGGATCGCTGGACCCGACAGCGCGGCCGCGCGGGTACGTATGTTGCCCAAAACGGTTGGTATCGACGAGGTTTTCGCGCAATGGGAGCAGCGTGAACATGGGCCGGGCGGCGCCAACCGCGCGGGTGTGGTGCCGTTCGGGATTTCTGAAATCGGTTTGGAGCCGGCGGTCGCGAATTTCGCTGCGACACCGCATTTGCTGTTTACCGGGCGGCCTGAATGCGGACTGTCGAGCGGGTTGGCGACGGTGGCCCAAGCTGTGATGAGGGTGTACGGGCCCGAGCAGGCCCAGATCTATGTCGTCGACCCTCACAATGAGTTGCTGCGCGTGGTCGAAGGTGATCATTTGGGCGCCTACGCTTTCCGAGAAGACCAAGTGCGCGCATTGGGGGACAGTCTGGGGGCTTTGATGACTGAACGGATGCCGCTGATCGATCAAAGCCAGCAGGAGTTGGCCGCGGGGACGCGGCGCTGGAGCGGGCCCGAGATCTTTGTCTTCATCGACCGTGAAGAGACCCTTGCCAGTTGGGACAGTGGTGGCTTCGTGCCGGGTACCGGGTACCCGTTGGGACCGCTGACGCGGTTTATTGCGCGGGGTAAAGAGGTCGGCTTGCACTTGGTTGTGTCGCGGCGCATCGCTCAGTGGGGCCGTACGCAGACCAATCCGATAATCGGGGAGTTGCTCAAGGCCAAAGCGCCGACGGTGGTGATGGACGGGGATGCTGATGAAGGGCCGATTGTTGGCCATACGAAAGCGATGCCAGCTGACCCCGGCCGTGGTCTCTACGTCACTGACCGGGTGGTGGCGCCGGTGCAGATCGCGTTCCCGGCGAGCACGCATTGAGTGAGCTTGACCCCGCGTTAGTGCTAGCCCATGCCGTGGACCAAGCCCGCTTGGAACAGGGGTTGTCCAAACATGACTTGGCGCGTGTGGCCCGCGTGGCGCGGCCGACGATCTCGCTGCTGATCAATCACGGCAAGGTTCCGTCTCGTGCGGCCACGCTGGACAGGATCGGGGCGGCGCTGGGTTGGGAGGCTGGCACGTGTGCGGCGTTGTTGGCCGGGCAGCCCCTACCAGGTCCGCGCTCGCCGGCTTCCCGCTCGGCCAAGCTTGTTGCCCAGCGGCTGTTCGAGATCGCCGACGAGGCGCGCACGGCTGCCGGGGCTGCCGAGCAGTCGGTTCTTCGACTGAAAACCATCGAAGAGCGGGCGCGGGCGGCTGCGCAGTTTGTGCTCGGCGGTTCAGTAGCTGATGAGGCTCAGATCTGAACCGATTTGATGTGCGGCGTGGCCTTTGCGCGTCGGTGACGCGAGATGGTATGTCGCCAGGTGAGCGGCATGGTAGACGACAGCGGGAAACATGGGGTGTTGCCTTTTGTCGAATGTGACAACTTTGGTTGCCGGTGTCTTTGGCGGCAAGTTATCGTCGCATCAACGAGCTCTACTGCACACGGGGCGAACAGGGTATTCGGACGGGGGTTGGATTGCAATGATGTTTGTTGAAGCACCTGCGCTGGCGGCGCAGGCGGCATCCGAGGGTACGGGCGGGGCGACCACGGCGGCTACTCTTGCCGGTTCGGCACCAGCTATGGGTGCTGTGCTGCCGATGGGCGGCGAGGAAGTGTCGGTCATGTTCGCTCAAGCCATCGCCGCGCACGGCGCGCAGTTCTTGGCGGTAGGTGCTGTGGGCGTAGCCCAGCGCGAGGCGTTCGCCGCCACCGTGGCTACATCGGCCGCCACCTACACCGCCATGGACACCGTCGGCAAGGCGCTGCTGTCGCTCTAACGCGGCGGTGCACTCATGTATTGGGGTATTCCACCGGAAATCAATGCTTTTCGGTTGACCAGGATGGGCGCAGGTCCGATGGCGCACGTCCCACAGATCACCGCGTACACGGCTGCTGCGGTCACCCATTTTGAGCAAGGCGTGCAGCAGCAGGTGACCGCGACGGTGACCGCGCCGGTTTTTCAGGGCTTTGGCGGAATGGGGATGCTCGACAGTGCCACACCGATGGCGGCCTGGCAGCAGGCCGCGGCGGTGCACGCGGAGACCGCGGCGGCCACCATCCAGGCCGGGTTGAGCGCCTACGGTGCGGCCGTCTCGGCGACCATTCCTCATGAAGTGGTGGTGGCCAACCGGATCCGCGAGGCCACCTTGGAGGCGACGAACATACTGGGGATCAACACCCCAGCGATCGGCGAAGCGAACGCCGAATACGGCGAATATTGGGCGCAGAACGCCGGGGCCATGGTCGGCTACATGGGCGCGATGGCCCCCGTGGTGAGCGCGCTCGCCGTCCCGTTGCCGGCGTTACCGGATATGAGCAATCCGCTGGGGCCGGCGGCCGGCTTGGCAGGGCTGGCCGGCGAAGGGGTTGGTGCTGGCGTGCAGGCCTTGGGCGCGGGCGTGAGCGCCGGTGGAGGAATGGTGTCGGCGGGCAGCGGGATCGGCACAGGCGTGGCTACTGGGATCTCGAGCGGCGTGTTCAACGGCACGGGAGCAGGTGTGCAGGCCGCGGGTTCGCCCACTGGAGGACAAACTCCGGCACCGCAGCCAGCTACCGCCGGCACAACCGCGGGGCAGGGCCTGCCCGCGGCGACAAGCCTCGGACAGGGTGTCACGAGCACTGCCCCGCAAGGCAAAGCTCCACTGCTGCAGGCGGGTCAAGGCGGGCAGCCTCCCTTGGGCGAGTCCGGACAGTCCTTGTTGGGCCAGCTCACCCAGGCCCCAACGGAGATGATGAGTTCGCTGAGCTCTCCTCTGGAATCTGTGGGGCAACTCCCGTCGAGTGCCGCTGGGCAGCTAAGCGGGCTGATGGGCCCGTTGTCTGCGTTGACGGGTGGAATGTCGGGCGGTTTGGGTGGCCCCCCGGGCGGGGGAGCACCGGGGCTCAGCGCCGCCAGTGCACCGTGGTCGGGACTTAGTGGCGCCAACGGCGGGTTCGCCGGAGGCGGCTCACCGGTGGCCGCGGCGCTAACCAAGCCCTCTGCTGGCGGGCTGGGCGGCCCGGTGGGTGTGCCGGGCGGCTGGTGGGCCAACGTGCCTGACGGCGCTGACGTTGGCGAACAACCTGCCGCGGGACTGCGAAGCGGCGCGGCAGCGGGCAGAGGAGCCATGGCTCCCGGAATGTATGGGCCGATGGCAGCAACGGGGCGCTCCGGGCGCGGCAGTGAATATGCCGCTGTCGGCGAGCAGGATAAGACGATCACGCTACCGGCCTCTGCGCATGTAGCGCCGGTGCTCACGTCTGAGGGCGTGGTCCATGTCGGGCAGGGAGGCTAGATCCCGGCAGGGGACCGGGTCATTGCTGAATTGATCGAACCAGCAGTAACCACTTTGCTAGCGAAGGAGATACACCATCATGGCGTTGAACGCCGATGTCGCCCAGATGCTTACGGGCGCAAGTCAAATGACGAACATTCAACAAGAGGTGCTAACGGCGTTGGGCCGTTACGTCACAATGAACCAGAACCTCACCGGTACTGGGTTTAGCGGTGATGCGGCGCTGGCGTCCATGGCCACCACCGAAGACATCAACCGGACCGGCCAGCAGGTCAGCCAGCGGTTTCAGAGCGTCATCGACATGATGAAGAGCTCGGCGCACCAGTACCAGCAGGTCAACGAGCAAAACCGCGCGGCGTTGGGCTCCGTCGTTTCGACCTAACCGCGCCGACATTTCAGGCAACGACTTTTAGAGGAGAATTGATTATGGATTCAATGCGTTACGACCACGCGATGATGGCCGATCACGTTTCGGCGCAGGCACAGTTGGTCGCCCACATGAACGACCTGCGCAGCCGCGCTATGGGGACGATCAACCAGGTTGCCTCAGTCTGGACGCAGCACGGTTCTGACGCTGCCCAGGTCGCCATGCACGAGATCGATCAGGCGTTCCAGGCGGTGTTTCACACTATCGAGGACCATGGGCGCAAGGTGGGGCAAGCGTCGACGAACGCGCTGGGCACCGATCACGCGGTCCAGGCCGGTTTCCGGGGCTTGTGACCGAGACCGGCACCGCAGTTACAGCGCGGCTGTCGACCACGTCGGAAGGCTTGTGGTTGGCAGCCGCGCTTTGCGGTGTGGCGCAATTGCCGCCCGCCCTCAAGATCCGGCCCATCGGGGCGGTGCAGGCCACGATCGCCGATCACCCCGGCATGGAGGTGCTCAAGGAGGCGGGAATACTTCGGGGCGGCGAGGTTGACCCGAGCGTGTCCTCGTGGGTGAGGACACTAGGGCGTCCCGACGTCGAGATCGACGTGACGATTACCCGACCGGAGACGCGCCCGGATCGCCTTGAAGGCCCCCCAGTGGTCTTCGCCGCCCCGGAGGACCCCATTGAGGCCGCCGAGGCGCTGGCGCAGTGGTACGCCGCGCGGCCTGCCCAGCGTGTTGTCACGTTGTGTCGGCGCGACAATGCGTGGGTGGCTGCCGCGCGGCTATGGCGACCGGGCCAAGACACTAGCGATGAGGTTGTCGTCAGCCCGCTGGGTAAGAGGGAGATCGCGCATGTCGTCGTCGACACGCTCGGGCCGGCCGAGCCGGCCCAATTCCACGGCATCAATAGCGAAGCGACCGTACTCAATACAGTTCTGGGCGCCTGGCAGGCCAACCCCGCGATCGACGTCATCGCCGGCCTGGTAGAGGTTGGCCTTTCAGTTCCCCAGGCGCGGCTAGTCGAAGCGGTCGCCGATCGGGGCACGACCCGCGCGGTCATCGCCGCGGCCGAATTCTCTATCAGTGGGCCGGCGCGGGCGCCAATGGCGGTGACCGTGGCCGACACCTTGGTCGGCCGCGTCGTGGTTAGTAACAGCATCGGTCCTGACGGCAGGCAATGGACCACGTTGCTGCCCGGCGCCGACCACGCGATCCACACAGCTGTGCTCGAGCTGCTTGAAACTTTGCCCTCTGGCCGCCGCTGGGCTACTCATCAGCGGACCTAAAATTTCGAAACGCGCGAATATGGCGTCCGTTGTAGACGGATGAAAATCGTGGTTGTTACTGTCGCGCTGTGGCCAATTTACGTGGCACCAAGCGAAATTCGGATACGGTCTGGTGACGAGGGGACACGGCATGACAAGCCCACATGAGCGCGAGGAACGCGACTTTTTCAACGACCTGGCGGCGAGTCCGCCGCCAGAGACGCGGCCCGCACCACCGGCAGCAGAACCCCGCCATCCCAGCGACAGCGACGGACCGGCCAGAGATGATGGGCGGCCGCGGTTTGCACCACCTGAGGGCACTTTCGGGCCCCCTACCCCGGACACGACGCCACCACCGCCCTCAGCGCAGCAAGCCGAACCCCATCCGAAGCCGGCGCCCGTTGAAAACTATGGTGCCTCAAATCAATTCGGCCACCCGCAGGCCGCGCCGGAGGAAGCGCCCGGTGGGCGTCGCGGCGCAACGGAGCCAGCCATTCACCCCGATCCCCGGCAGGTGCCGCGTCCGCTCCCGCCGGCACAAGAACGCGGGTGGCGCGAGCCAACACCGCAACCGTCTGCACGCGCCGCGGGCACACCGCGCTCCTCGGACGCACTGCGAGAGCACCTGCGCGCCACGGACTTGATCACCCCTGACAAGGAGGAGCCATCCAAGGGATGGCGCCTGGCGCTGCTCAAAGTTTCTGGTGGGCTCATCAACGTCGGTGAGTCCAGCGACGAGCGCACAGTGCGCGGCCTCAAGACTGCGATCGGGGCCAATCTGCGGGGTACGTACACCGTCGTGGTACTCGGGGGCAAGGGCGGGTCGGGGAAAACCGCGATGACCGTGGCCGCCGCCAGCGAATTTGCTCGCACCCGTCACGACCAAGTGGTCGCCGTCGATGCCGATCCGGCCCAGGCCGCAAATTTGGCTGCCCGTGTCGATCCCAAAGCGTCATCGCTGCGCGCGATCAACGAAGACCTGAACCTTCATGGCTACGCCGATGTGGGGGCCCTGACCGGTCACAACAAAGCTGGTTTAGACGTGGTGGCTTCCCCGCGCCATGGAGGCGCACGCGGGGAGGGGTTGACTTCGCTCGAGTTCGTCAAAGGCCATACGCGCCTACAGCGTTTCTACAGTGTGCTTTTCGTTGACTGCGGCGTCGATCTCGAACACGAGATAATGAAGGGGGTGTTCGAACGCGCTGATGCGGTGCTGATGGTGGCCTCGGCCGTGGCGGACGGCGCCGAAGGCGCGAGCACAAATTTCGAGTGGTTGCGCGACGAAGGCTATCACCAGCTCTTGTCGCGAACGGTGTTGGTGATCAACCACATTCGCCCGCCGCGCAATCGAAAGGATCGCAAGGAGACGGCCAAACTTGTCGCCACACTCAGGGAGCATTTCGGGAACTGGGTCAAAAACGATCGCATTATCGAGGTGCCGTTTGACCCCCACATCGCCTCGGCGGGCGAGATAGACCTTCGACGGGTCAGCCCGAAGACCGCCCGCGCGGTACTGAAAACTGCCGCCGCATTGGCGACAGGATTTTCCACGGCGGCCGATGCGCGATGACCACAGCCCATCCCGCGCAACAGGCACCGGAGGTCCCTCGGCTGTGCAAGGTTCATTTGCTGGTCGGTGATGACAGGCTCATCGATTACGTGCTGCCCGCCGGGGTGGCGTTGATTGCGGTGATCGAGGACCTCATCCCGCGGGTCAACACGATTCTCAAAGATCGTGACCGGGCGCTACTTGATGACACGTTGACCTATCACCTGTGCCGCGCGGACGCTACTCCGCTCGATGCGCAGCGGTCCCTTGATGACAGCCGCGTCTATGACGGGGACTTGTTGTGCCTGTTGCCTTCTGAGGCCACCGAACGGTTCGCACCTGTGATCGAGGAGGTATCGACGGCGCTGGCTCGTTCAGCGCGCCAACAGTTCGCCACGGTCGATCTCACGGTCGGACGTCGCGTGGCCGGGGGGCTGTTCGCGGCGCTGGTGGCGTGGTCGGAGGTGATGTTGGCGCAGCTGTGGTGGCAACAGCATGGCTGGCTGGCCCCCGCAGTGTCGTGGGGATTGGCCGTTGTTTTCTTGCTATCGGCCAGGGCGGCGACCCGGGCACGCGATGAGCAGCGGCGCCTATCCGCGGACTTCCTGGTGTGGTCGGCGCTGATGTGTGCCGGTGCAGGCGCGGCGATGTCGGTGCCGGGACCACCCGGGGGCTGGCATGTGGTGGCCGCGACGGCCACCGTGTTGGCCGGGGTTGCGGCATGGACGATGCTGACCGGACGCTATCTGGGTGTGTTTGCGGGGATGGCCGTCATCGGGTTATCTGCGGCCGCGGTAGCTGCAATCCACGCCAGCGGTTGGCGGGTGCTGCCAGCGCATCTGGCGGTGGTCTTCTTGTTGGCGGATTTGGTGTTGGTGACGTTTGCGACCAGCATCGGCATCTTGGGGGCCGGGGTGCCCGGACCGTGGTTTCCTTCGGTCACCAACCGCGGGGTCTTTGAGACTCGAGAAGGCGCTGCTCTAAACACCGTGTCGCCGGTGGAGCGCCCGGGCACTGACACCGTTGAGCAGATCGCGACGTGGGCGCGGCGCGGCACCGCGATCGTGACGGGACTGCTGTGCGGCGCCGCTGTGGTGTTGGTCGTGGCCGCGCGGTATGCAGTGATGCCCGAAACCGGTGGCGGCTGGCGGTTTTTGGCGTTCACTTTGGGAATTTGCGCTATCTTTGTGCTCCGGTCCCGCTCGTTCGTCGATCGCAATCAATCGGTGGCACTGGCCGTGGGCGCGGTCGCCGCGGTAGCGGTGGTGATCGGCCGATACGCAAGCGCCCCCAATCCGGTCTCGCCGGTCGTGACACTGATATGCGTTGCCGCAGCGCTACTTTTGGCCGCCCTGGGCCTGCTTGGAACACTGGTGGTGCCCAAAGCACACATCAGCGCCCCGGTGAACCGCGCTGTCGAGGTCAGCGAGTACATTCTGCTGATTTTCGTTGTGCCATGGGCGATCTGGTTGCTGAACCTGCTGTGGGTGGTACGAAACGCGGTGCACGGATCATGATCAAAGCCGCGAGCACGCTGTGCGCTATTGGGCTCGCCGCAGCGCTGGTGGCCGTATCGGGCGGCGTGGCTGGCGCGATTGATCCCCCGGTGGTGCCACCTGGGCCGCCCCCGCCTGACCCCGCGCCCGGGCCCGATCAGCCGATGCGCCAGATCGCAGCGTGCACCACAACCGGTGTGTTGCCGGGCACGGATTTGCGCGAGTTACCCGCGGCGCTGCAACTGATGAACATGCCAGAAGCGTGGAAAGAATCCACCGGAGTTGGCGTGGTCGTCGGGATCATCGATACCGGCGTTGCCGCACAACCTCGGCTCCCGCACCTGGTCTCTGGCGGGGACTATGTCATGGGCCCGTTCGGTGACGGCTTAGCGGATTGCGACGGGCACGGCACAGTAGTGGCCTCACTGATTGGGGCGGCCCCCTCCGGTCTCGCGCTGGTCCCTAAGCCGACATGGGCAGTGCCTGCGGCCCCGCCAGCCGGGGCTCCGCTGCCGCGACAGATCCCTCCGCCACCACCTCCGCCGACCGTCACGGTCACCCAAACGGTGGCCCCGCCACCGCCACCGCCTGAGCCCGACCAGCCAGCATGGGCGGGGGCCCCGCCGTCTCCGGCTACCCTTGGTGACGGTCGCGGTCCGGCGCCGCTGCAGCCACCGCCAGGTGGTGGTCCAGATGCCCTGGTCGGCATCGCCCCGGACGCAGTGCTGGTCTCGATTCGCCAGACCGCACAAACCTTCGGCCTTGTTGATCCCGGCGTGTCCGACAACCCCGAGGACGTTCGCCGCGCCGGTGACATCAATTCGTTGGCACGCGCAATCGTGCATGCGGCCAATCTGGGCGTCAAAGTGATCAACATCAGTGTGGTGTCGTGTATCTCGACAGCCAAGCTGCAGGATCAAAGCGCCTTGGCCGATGCGGTCCGCTATGCCGCGCTCGACCGCGATGTGGTCATCGTGGCAGCCGCGGGCAACGTTCATGCCCAGGGCTGCAATGGGCAAAACCCGGACCCGCTGCCGGGTGATCCGACTCGGGGATGGGCGTCGGTCAAAACCATCGCCACACCGGCCTGGTTTGGCGACTACGTGGTGGCGGTGTCGGCCACCGATTCGACCGGCGTTCCCGCCAGCGGCGATGCCGCCTCATTGCACGGCCCCTGGGTCGGCCTGGCCGCGCCGGGAGCCGACATCGTGGGGCTGTCGACCAGCGGGCAGGTGATCAACGGTTCAGTCGATGACGACAAGCTGCACCCGATCGCTGGCAGCTCCTTTAGCTCAGCGTTCGTCGCCGGAGTGGCGGCTTTAGTGCGTGCCAAATTTCCGAATCTGACAGCGCATCAAGTGATTCACCGGTTAGAGGCCACCGCCCACCCTCCTGCCGGTGGGCGTGACGATGTCGTCGGTTATGGGACCGTGGACCCGGTTGCGGCGCTGACCTGGGATGTGCCGCCGGGAGACACGTTCGCCCCCAGGGTACAGCGCGCCCCGTTAAAGGTGCCGGGTCCGCCTCCGGCACGCGACGCGCGCCCGGGCTGGGTCGCTATTTCCATTACCGGTCTCGCGGTCGTCAGTTTAGTGGGACTTGCTGTGGGCCTGACGGTCTCGCGTCGCCGGGAGCAAATCTGATGAAGCAGCGATTTGTTGCGGCCCGTATCGGGTCCCGCGCCCTGGTCGGCGGCGAAGTGGTCGCAGGCTTGGTTGCGCTGGCGCTGAACGCCGTGTTGGATTCGTGGCCGATCGCGGTGGCCACGGGCGCCGCACTAGGACTGGTGATCTGTATGGTGACCTTCCGTCGGCGCACCGTGTGGCAGTGGGTGTGGCGCGTCATGTCCTGGACTCGCCACCGGGTGCGTAAACTCGGCCTGCCTCAACCGGTCGATGTCACCCTCAACGAGCAGACGGTTGGTGTCGTGGTCGACGGGCACACCGTGTGCACGATGATCTCGGTGCTGGGCAAGCCCTACATTCCTACCCTGTTGCATGCCGATCACGCCAAAACGCCTAATACGGTGCCGATTAGCGTGATAGCGCAGGAGATGCAGCGCTGCGGATTGAGCGTTGATGTCGACATCATCTGCGAGGGCAGCCGCACGGCCCGAGACAACTATGCCGAGCTGTATGAGGCGGCGCTGCGGGGGCTGCCGGCGGCTGGTCAGCGCAGCGTGACGTTGGTGGTCCGTTTCGATACGCGCAATGACCGTGTTGTGCCTGGACTGTTGTGGCGGCGGGACACGATCGCCGCGGCGGTGGCCGCTTCCCAGCGGATCACCAGGGCGCTGTGCCAAACAAACTGTCGTGCACGGCTTTTGACCGCAGAGCAGATCAACGATGCGGTGGCGGCGAGCCTGGGCGGGGCCGAGAACGCGGCAGCGTCCTACCAGGACCGATGGACGAATCTGCAGCGCGGCGGGAAAGCCTATGTCACAGCGTATTTCTTCAGCGCCGAGGACGTGCGCTCTGCTGAACTCGACGACGTGTGGGCCTACCAGAGCGACCACACGACCCTGGTGATCGCGTTGCGCGCCGAGCCTAGCGGGGTGCGGGCTTCGGCCCTGGTTCGGCTGACCACCGTGCAACCGCTTGCCAGCTCACCGCGGTTAGTGCTTAACCCGATGGCGGGCCGACAGTGGGAAGCGTTGGCGTTGACTGTGCCTGGGCGCAGGCGGCTGAGCTTGCCGTCTACGCCGGTGTCTGCCGAACTCAACACAGCGGTCGTCGCCGGCGCATCCGGTGTGCTGCTGGGTGAGCTGCGTGAGGCTATGCTGCTGATGCCGATGTCAGATCCTGCGGCCCCAACCCGAATTGTTTTGCGGGTCGATGATGACCAGGTGGTTAAGCGGCTGATTCGCCGGGCGGCCGCAGCAGGCGAACAGGTCGCTGTCTACGACCCCACTGGGCGTTGGACGATGACGTCGGCGTCCCCGCGGATTTGGACGACACGTGACATGACGGCCCAGCCGCCTCGCCCTCCAACGATGGTGATACACAACGGCGGCGCCAACAGCTACCCTCCGGCGCGCACATCGATCACAGTCGGTGATGTGCCCGCTAGTGCTGCACCCGATATCCGTATCGAACAACGTGGCGAGCGAATCACCCTGAAAACACAGCGCTTTCGTACCACGCTGAGGCCTGTGACCTTCCGTAACGAAGATGCGTATCTGCGGTAAATGATCAGCCCGATGTGGGTGGTCTTGGTGGACGAATATCGGGATGGGAGTGCACGATTGCGGGTATGGCTTGCGACAGCGCTCGTGATGATCTTGCCGACATCGATCTGCAAACCCAGCGTCGCGCAGTGCGTTTCTTTTGGGTGGTGTTGATAGGTGCAAGCGCGGCCTCGATCGCCGGCAACGCGTTACACGCGATCGTGCAGGCCGAACACGTCGCTCCGGTGCTGGCGGCCGCGGTAGCCACGGCCCCACCTTTGGTGTTGCTGGGGTCCACCGAAGGGCTTTCGCTTCTGATCAAGGTGCACCGTCGCCCGACTCTGACGTTTTGGGCGGCGCTCATCATGACGCTGTTACTGGGTGCGGGTGCCTTTCGCCTGTCATTTGATGCGTTGTGCAGCTTGGCCATCCGCTGTGGTATCCGCCCGACCTTAGCCTGGTTGTGGCCATTGATCATTGACGTCACGACCGCCCAGGCGACCGTCGCCCTGGTGGCCCTGACCCGCCTCCAACACAGCCGGGTGCAGGCGCCGGCGGCCCTCGACGAAGAGACGGAAGTGTGGCTGTCGGCGACAGATCTGCCACTCGGTGAGGCCTCAGCAGGAGACCGGGATAGCACCACGGGGCGAGTCGACGCGGCGCAATCGCTATCGTCGGTTCCGAGAGCAGATCCTGTTGTGCCCACCCGAGAGCGCCATGACCGCGCCGTACGCACAGTGATGGCATCCAAAAAGACCAAGCAGCCGCCAGAAGTCATTGACGCGGTGCTGCGCCGCCACGCTGACGGGCAACGGCCCGGTGAGATTTCCGAGGGCCTGAAGTTGCACCACACGACGGTGAACCGAATTCTGGCCACGGCGCTGCACTCTGCGACAGCAGTCTAGAACTGATGGTTGGCGAATGTTGCTGCTTTGGTAGACGTTTGACGCCAGCCGCGGCCATGATGACGCGGTGGGCAACGAACCGTACACCCCGTACTGCGGGCTGACCTACAATCGGGAAAACGTTGCCGTGCGCGCTGCGACAGCACCTCACATCCTGGTGAGCGCACCAACACGCACAGGTAAGACGCGCAGAATATTGGCCCCGGCGGCGCTCATGCATCCCGGGCCCGAGGTATTGGTGTCGTCGAAACCTGACCTGGCAGAGCTTGTTTTAAGGCGGCGCAATGTTGGCATCACGGGTGTGATCGATCTGCGTCCCGAGCACACTGAGGTCTGGCCAGCGGGGGTTAGGCGGATGGTCACTGACCCGACCCGCATGATCACCAGCGCCCATGAAGCGTTGACGGTGGCTGAGACCATGCTCGCGACGTCGGGCGTGGGTTTTAGTGGAGCTGGTGGCAACGCTGTTGCTGCGGGCGGGCTTTGGGAAAGTCAGGCCGCGCCTCCGTTGGCATGTCTGCTCTACGCGGCCAGCCCGTTGGGAAACGGTTTGGGAATGCCCTGGGTGCTCGATGCCGTGCAAGATTTCGGTATCGACGAGCTCGAGGGAGACCAGCAGATCCCCGAGATTGGGAGGCCGTCGTGGCTGACAGCTTACGGGCTGTGCGAACAACCGAAACTCGCGGCCCCGCTGTATGCCGTTATCGCCGGGATGGACTCCCGGCTGCGTGACAGCATCAAGATCACGGTGTCAAAGGCCGTAACACCGTGGCTGCGTTTGGGTTTGAGCGCCGACGAGGGAGCACCATATTTGAGTGCGGTCGACCGTATCGCTGTGGAGTCATTCGATGTCCGCATGCTAGATGAGCCAGACGCCACGTTGTTTGTGATCGCCCCGAACACCGGCTCGGTCGCTGGCGCTGCGGTGGCTCTCATCGATTCGATCGTGCGCCATTTCCGCCGTAAGATGGCCAACCATCAACTGACTCATCGGCTACTGCTGGAGCTTGACGAGGTATGTAACGCGTGTCCGTTGCCGGATCTGTTGACCTATGTGGGGGAGTCAGCGGGACTAGGTGTCAACATCTTGGCGACCGTGCAGGCATCGTCGCACTTCGACGTGGTGTTTGGGCCCAAATACGCTGACGCGCTGCGGGATATGTTTCCGGGCACTCTGATCATGTATGGAGCTCACGAGCGCTATCTGCTTGAGCAGGCCTCGCATTGGTTGGGTGAGACAACCCGGCGCACCGAATCCTATGAACCCACAGGCGGGAGTCGAGGCCAATCCTCGCAATTCGGCCAGGCGATCGGTTGGCAGGAACTGCTACCCCAAACCCGGGAAGAAGCCCAGCTTTTGCAACGCGGCACAGCCGGCGAACGAGTCGTTATCCCGGACTGGAGCGAATTCCTGCCTTTCTTCGACCAGGCGGTTCAGCGCCGAATCAAAAAGGCCCAGTGATAGTTTCGGATCGCTGCGACCGTCACAAGCTTGAGGGCGGGGATATGAGTCCTCCGAACGACGCAGTGTCGCAGTCATTTCCAACATGGGTACGTCAGGTTTTGATTCGATCCTGAGGCGCTGCTGGGCTTCGGGAAGTGAGTCGCAGCGGGCGTGGTAGCCCGCCGATCGATTGGATCTACGCCGGAGGCTCAAACTGGAAGCGCTCGTCGGCGATTGGATGATCGAACACGATTTCGACGGTCGTGATCCGCTTGAAAGGCTTGGCTTCACGGAAGCGACGGATTCAAGGAGAACTCCTCATTCGAGGTCGATTTCAAGCGTGTAGTGGTCCGCACCGGTGCCGAGTTGGTGAAGCCCCAAGGATCGCAATCCGGTACGTGAATCCGGCGGGCGCGCTGTTGCGTCGGCTGTGAGTGTGGCGCGCCCCGCGATTGTCGAGCGGCCAATGGCTGCGAAGTTCATGGCACTCAGCAGTGGAGTGGGATCGAGCATGACAGAGACTTCCTTGCCGATACCGCTGCCAAGCTTCGGATCGTCCTGATTGCTCAAAGTTCCCAGGTGGGAGTTCCAGGACCACCATAGGTCGCCGCGGCGGACTCCGTAGGCACCGTCGCGCCAGTCGCCGCTTTCGTGTTCCTGGCGGATGCGATCTCCGTGACACCAGATCCGAAGGATCTCCTCGTGCTCGGCCGGGGCGGGTGGGCCGCTTCGCCGCGACGAGACCGTCGCAATCGATGCGCCGCGGCTCTTCTGCTCTTCGATGTCGGCGTGAAACGCCGCCGCTAACCGCTCGTCGTGGCGCCAGATCCGATAGGTTGCTCGAACCGTTGTGAATGCATCCTCGCCGCGGTGTAGCAGCTCGAGCACGGCGCCGAGATCGCGGTCTTTGTCATTCACGGTGTCGGGCACAAGGTTTAGGCTACGCACCAACTACCCCCCGCGACGCGACTGTCTCCTGCTCATTCGTCGAATTTTGCGAGACCGCCTCTGAGTTGACCGGTTCGAAGTGTTGGTTGGTGGAGCCCAGCAGGGCGCTGATTGCGCATATTAGACACCAACTGGCGATCGCCGCGATGATCGCGGCTCCGCTGAGGATGGGGGCCCAGCGGATAGGTGGTGGGGTTCGTCGGCGTGCGTGCAGGGATGGCGGGATGCGCCGTGATGGGCCAGGTTCGGGTGGCGGGTCTAAGACCGTGGTCATTGGTAGCGTCGGCCCGAGAATGAGGTCATCGTCAACGTCGACAGCTTCGGGTGTCAGTGGCCACCAGTCGCTGGATCCTTCCACGGCCAACCAGCCTTCGAGGACGCCGTAGACGGCTGCGGTGAGCAGGGTCGCGGGCAGTTGGACCAGAAGCCACGGGATGATCAGCTGGCCCCAGAGACTCGGGGAAGGGTTATAGAACGGCAGCGGCAGTGCTGCCAGCGCGGCGCCCCAGAGTAGTGCCGGGATCGGGTAAGCGCGCAGCCGCTCGGGGATGAGCGTGACGATTAGTAGGTAAGTGAGTTTGCCTGCCAGCCAGCCCAGCGGCGCGATGGTCGCACAGGTTAATACCAGTGCGGCTTCGAATGATCCGCTGGCCGAGGTGGGGGAGCGCATCGGGAACGGGAGGGCGACGACGTCGTCGTGTGGGTCGGGTCGGGCACCGACATCGCTGCGTGTGCGGGCGCGAATTTTCTTGGCGAGTAGTTCGGCGCGACGCTTTTGGAAGACGAATATCCCGGCGTGTGCAGCTATCCAGGCTCGGCGTTGGTCGTCGAAGATGTCAGCGGGCATGCTCGGCGGGGTCCCGGCTTGCTAGGAGTTCGTTGAGCAACTGACGGGCGTCGGCCAGGATTGAGTGGCATTGCTCGACGAGGCCTTCGACGGCCTGCAAGACGGTGCGTACGTGGGTGTCTTGGGGTGGCGGTGTGGCTGGGACCCCGCCGGCAAGGATCGCCTTTGAGGACCCGTGGGCCCAGCCCAGGGCCTCATCGAGGCGGACCAGCGTGGCTACCGACATGGTGCGTGAGCCGTTGCTGGATTTGTGCAGTGTCGAGCGGTTGGGTCCGCCGCGGCGGGCCAGTTCGACACGGGACATGTGCAGGACCGCCAACCGTTCGGCGACGAAGTGGTCGAGGCGCGCTGGCCCATCATTAGGTGCATTCACGCCCACGAAACTACCTAAACGCAACCATTGTCGTCTAACAGTGTGGACAGACTCGCCTATTTCAGCTTACGGTTGCGTGCATAGGCGCCCACCGATCTAGCGGCGCCGAGAACGACGAAGGGGCATTGCGATGAAGGGGCTTGTGGCGGCGGGCGCAGCGCTGATGACCGTCATCGCCGCGATCATGTTGGCGATCGTCGAACTGTTGATCAAACTCATACCGTTGCTGGTAGTGGCGGGATGCGTGTGGGGCGCGGTCGCGTTGATACGCGCACACCGCGCTCGCCAGGCCGCTGACGATGAGCGTCTCATGCAGGCGTGGAGCCGGCCCGTTCCCCAAGCCTCACCGCAGGCGGCGCTATCGGCATTGCTGCCGCCGGTGATTGCTCATCGCGAACGGATGTATGTGGTGCGCGGTGAGGACACCGGCTTGGCTTCTGATCGCGATGACGGCTATGTCCATGTTTCGGCGGCGGCATTGCCGCGTGTGCAGCGGTTGCCGGCCGCGTACCATCACCGGCGCAAATTCACGCCGCGTCGGGCGACGGGGCACCGTTCGGGTCGGCGGCGGCCATGAGCTCGGTTTCTGATCAGCAATGGCTGCGTCAAATTGGGGTGGATCTAGACGCCGATGCAGCACACGACCACGACGACGAGTGCGTCTCGGTCGACGAGGCAGTCGATGAAACCTCCGATGACGACGGCGCGAGCAGCGACAACGGCGCCCCACCCGTCGGCGAGGACGACAGTGCCGACGAGCCTGCGGGTGCTTTCGACGATGATGGCGACAGCGTCGAGCCGACAGATGACGAAAGCCCCTGTGTGGATGCCGATTTGGAGGCGACGGGGCAGCGCACGCGCAGATACACGCCGTGGGTGCTGGGGGCGTTTGCTGCGGTGGTGATGTTGGCGACGGTCATTACCACGCTGGGGGTCTCACTGTCGGGTCCTGATGATGCTTCTCCGAGTCCACGCCAGCATCCCATCAAGTCGAGCGTCGCACCAACTATGGCGATAGCGCCAGCACCGGCGCCAGCTGACGGCGGCGATCACCCACTGCCATTTACGGCGTCCTCCGACTGCCCCGCGGGCGCCTCAACATCGGCGAAATCTATTGCCGATCCCGACAAGCCATCGCCGTGGATTTGCGTGCGGCACACGGACGGCCAACCGCTCTACATCACGCTCGGGCCCGCTGGAATCGAGCGTGCGTATGTGATCACTGCGGTCAGCATCGTGCCTGGGGATACGGCCGCGGCCCAAGGGTCCGGTGGTGATCCATGGCTACAGCATCGTGTGGTCACGTTGCTGCAATGGCAGTTCAATGACACGGCGCACACGGTTGTCGACCAGGACACAGGAAATGTTCACGGTGAAGCGGTCAAACCGATTTCCGGGGTGAGCGCCTCGAAAATCACTGTGATTATTCGTCAAACCAGCCGGCCGGTCGCGGCTCCTCAGCCCAGCGCGTCGGCGCCAGACGGCGGACCGTTCGGCGGGATCTTGGGTGGGCCCGCCCCGACGACCGGCGGCCCCCAACCGACCAGCGGCCCTGACCCGACCGGCTTTGGGTCAGGACACGACACCGATCCCAGTGATGGGACGTTCGCGGTGTCGAGCATCAAAATCATTGGGCACAAGGCGACATAAGGACGATGTGGTGAGAATCAGCAACGTATGGAAGAAGCGCCTCACGGTGCTGGGTCACAGCGCCGGCCGTGTCGCTCTTGCGATTCTTGTGGCCAGTTCGTCCATCAACGGTATCGCCTTGCTGTGGCGGTTTATCTTTCCGCCCGAACCGCCACCCGTGGCGGCGGTGGTCCGCGACGTGATCAACGAGACCGATCCCGTGAAGGCTTTCGCCGTGAGCTGTGTCAAAGGGCTACTTGTCGGAACCGCCTCGGGCGCTTCGAATTTGACGCGCTGCTTTCCCGGCGGCCAAAAGTACGAACTGCCGAAAACATCGTCGATGACAGTGTCGAACCCAGCGGCGTGGGCATCTAAGCGCAAGACCTCCTCTAATGACATCGTGCTCTACAGCGTGAAGGTTCAAATCGACGAGCAGCCCTACCCGTCGGCGCCGCCGACGACGGCGTTCTACCAGCTGCCGGTGGCGGTATACCGAGATAAGGGTATACAGGCACTCGATCGGATCAGCAGAGTCGATATGCCCCCTCCGGGAGCCTATGTGCCGCTGGGATATTCAGCACCTATCGCTGCCAACAGCCCGCTTTTCACGATGCTGTCTGGGTTTGCGACGTCGTTTTTGACCACCTCGGGTGGACTGGAACGGTTTATCACCACCGACTCGGGCATCACGGCCGTAGGGTCCTACTCCTCGGCCACGGTGACTGCCGCTGAGGCCGACAACCTTCCACCCGATGCCCCCTCCGATAACAACGAATTAGCCACGCACATCGATGTTTCGGCGCGCAGATCCGATTACACCCTCGTATCGCTGTCGTACTCGTTGACGTTGCGGTCGGTGGGCGGAACCTGGTTTGTCGCCCAGATCGACGCACTTCCTGTATTGGGCGGCGCGACGCCCACACCGGTCCCCACGACGGCGGTCGGACCGCACTAACTCATCGATCACATTGGGAGAAAGAGGGATTCATCATGATTGGCCAGTTATCGTCGCAGGCATTGGCTACCCACACCACGAACGTGGCTGCCGGGGCCGGCGTGATCAACATGAGTCACGAAGTGCTCTACATCATCATCGCAGTCGGCGGCACATACTTTCTGGGCAGCGGCATTGTGCGCGGTATGAGAGACCATCACAAGCGCGGCACGGGCGCCGCGATGTCGGCGATCGCCGGCGGCGTGGCTCTTGCGGTCGTCGTGGTCCACATCGTGGGGCTCTATCAGCGCGGTAATCAAGAATTTGAGCACCTGCCCGGCAGCGTTGGCCACTCCAATACCCGCGGATGGTGACCACAGCCCCGGTCGCCCCACCACGGCCGGTCGAAAAGGCCGAAGCGTGGTCGGGCATCCGTGACATCGACATCCAGATCGGGGAAGCTGCTCCCGGCCAAGAATGGCCCGGCGGCCCCTACCGCGGGGTGGAATGGGTGGCCATTGCCGCGATCGGGGGACCCACGCTGCTGTGGGTTGACAGCCAGCCCGCCGGAACCACCCTTCCGGTCCTCGCCGTCGGGGTGGTGCTTTGTGTGGTGACCGTTGGGTTGATGCGGTTGCTGTTGCCCAAAGGCCGTCCTTCTCTTTCGGCGCGTCTGGTGTTTGCCCGCAACAGTATTCGTCCACCACATCTTTGCACCTCGCAGGCTCGTGGTTCGGAGAGGCAGTTGCGTGTCGACTCCAGTTTTGACCCTCCCGAACGTGTCGAGGGAAATCTGGTCTTCACTTCCGGGGGTGTTTACGCCGAGTTCTTGATCGATGGCTTGTCGGTCAATATGCGCTCACTTGACGTCCACCGGCGAGCCGCCAGACTGACCCGCAACTTGGGGCGCTACCTGCCCTCGGGATCGCACGTACGTGGACTACTGGTTGCCGAGGACCAAAACGCCATCTTGCGGGCCATGGTAGGTGCGCACACCAACAAGTCGACATGGATTGGCCAGTGCAAGCATTGGGTGCCAATCATCGCCAAAGCGAACAAGTGGATCACCAAGGGATACCGCGGGCCCGTGCGCCCACGGTTTTGGCTAACGGTGCCTGTCGACGCGGGCACTGCGGGACGCACACCGCTCGGACAGGGCAAGCGGGCCTGGGATTGGGTCAGCGGGCGTGACAAAGACTCGAGCACATCGATTCACCACTACGCCAGCGTTGCCCGCCAGATCTGTGGCTCCTTACCTGATGAGTTCCACATTCGCGCGGCTAGCCCCGCGCAAATCCTTTGGTATCGGCGGCATCGCGCCATGCTCGGCGTCATCCATGAGCCGATGCCGCCGACCAATACTGGACCGTCCTCACTGGATGCTCGTGATTTTCCGCGCATCGCGTTCGACGAGGGCGACAACGCCGAGCGGCCATGGTGGCGACCCAGTTTCAAAGCCTTGGTTCGCGTCTACGATCCCCACGACCCCGGCCGCGGATCGAGCTACCAGTCGTTTTTGACCGTCGAGCACTTCCCCGAGACGGGGCTGGCGTTTCCGCGCGCGTCGTATCTGAATGCACTGCTCAATGTGAACACTCAGGCCAGTATCGAGTGGACCCAGCATATTTACATCCGCACACCTCAAGATGCGCAAGCCCGAAATTTCCGCCACACCAAAAACATCAAAGACCAGATGCGTCAGCGAGGTCATCGCGGCGCTGAAAATGACGAATTGCCACGGAAACTGGCGCGCACGCGGGCCTACACATCGCATCTCAACGGTAATCCCGCCGAACGCGAGCTCGACCATACGGTGGTGATCGCGGTCGGGGCCGACTCACCACAGATCCTCGAGGATGCGGTCAAGCAGGTCCGCCAAGAGCTCGACACAGTCGGTATCGCTGTCAAACGCCATCGCGGCGCTCAGGCGTTGCTGTGGAAGGCATTCAACACCGGAAGTGAAAACACCTGCCCGCTCGACGAATTTCGCAATCCCACCAGCGCACACAAGTGGTCGCTGTTTTTGCCACTGATTTCAGGGCGGGTGGGCAACGTTAAAGGCAGTGCGCTGGCCATCGACCAAACTTCGATGCGGCCGGCGATCATCCTGCACGATCCCGAGGGAACTGCGCGTCGAAACAAGAACACCGGGCTGGCCGTCGTCGGGGATCCCGGCGGCGGGAAATCTAACCGCACCAAACTGTCGGCGCATGAACTGATCCTGCGTGGCGGGCGTGTTGTGGTGTTCGAGCCTGACACGATCGCCGAATGGAAGCGGGCCCTCACACCGATCGAGGGTGTGCGCTTCATCGACCCGACCACGCCGCAGTACCTGTATGACCCGCTGGTGATCTTCCCCGCTCACCTCGCCGGGCGCATCGCGGCCGCCCATATTTTGCCCTGGATTGGGCTCTCGTACGACAGCCTGCTCGCCAAGCGGTACCGACGATTGGTGCGGCCGGAAAACCGTGCCAGTAACGGGATTTCGAGCCACCGCGCGCTGCTGGACTATCTGCGCTCGCAGCCTGACGCCGACAACGACGAGCTGCTGTTGCGCTTGGAGACAGCTCAGGAGGATTTTCCCGGGCTTTTCGACGACCACTTGCCGCCTTACCGCCCGGAAGACTCCCCGGCGACGGTCTACCTGACCGGCAACCTGGGCCTGCCTAGTACCGAGGATCTCACCAATGCCGATCTTTACGCGAAACTCTCGGGGACCCAGCGCGCCGGCATGGCAATCTATGGCCTGCTCATTGAACTAGAGCAGCGATACATGTTCGATCGTCTCGACGTATTCGACGTCATGATCTTCGAGGAGTGCGCCGAACTGCTTGCGTTTCCCACCACGGCACGCATTGCGCACAAGTTCACTCGCCGGGGCCGCAAGCACGCAAGCGGAATCTGGTTTATCACACAAGATTTCAGAGACCTTGCCCGCATGGGGGATGAGTTTGTCACGCAAAAATGGATCTTTCGCGTGCAAGACCCCCAACTGGCCTACGCAACACTGAAGTGGGCGCGCATCGACCCAGACATGTATCCCGAGTTTGTCAGCGCACTAAGCGAGGACACCAGTCCTGGCTCCACCGCGGATGAAGACATGTTCTCTGATCGCGGGGAGTGGGGCGGCTATGTCACCGAAGCCGGGGCGGTCGATCGTGCCCGACTCGGGGAAGGATTCTTGGTCGACGAGCTCGGACGTCCAGCACGCGTTCAATTCTTCGGCGCGCCAACCGAAGAGCAGGCACGCGCATTCGACAGCACCGCGGCAGTGATGGCATGAACGCCAGCGATTCCCTGGCAGTCTGGCTGCTGGAGCATCCGCGGTTGCGCCGGGTAATCGGCGCGATGACCGGTGTCTACGTCCTGTGTCTGTGGGCCGTGGTGGCCGCACCCAAAGCCTCGGCAGCAGTGGGTGCCGCTGCGCTGGGGTGGACGGGGCTGCATGACTTGGATAACGTGCCGATCGCTGACTACTTCCTCTCGATGGTCGACACCACCGAAGCCACATTCAACAACGGCCAACACGTCAGCGCGTTCGATCCCGAATCGTGGGGATCCTGGATCGTCACAGCCACCCAAACCGCGATCTCACATAGCACCGCGGCGTGGTGGTTGACCAATGAAGCTGCCCTTGTGGTGTTCTCGATCGGGATCGCGTTGTGGCTGTTGCGATTTGCAATGTCGAGCTCGTGGCTAGTCGCTCTTGTCCAAATCGGGCGGCCCGTTTTCGCCACGGTGAACACGCTCGTCAATCAGATGTGGCTGGGGCCGTTGGCAGTCGCGGTTTGTGTGGTGTTGGCGGGGTATCACCACCAGCGCGGCCAGCCGGCCCAGGCGCGCAACCTGCTGGGCACCGCCGCAGTGCTATCCGCACTGGTGTGGACGGTCTTTCGTGACCCCATCGACGATCTAGTCAGCGATCACGGCCTTTTGGGGATGGGGCGAGCCACAGGCTTTCAGATCGCCCAGGACGCCCGCCAGAGCTCGTATGCTCCGGGCCAGTCACTGGATACCCAGCTCGATGCCCTGCTGGCGCAGCTGGTGTCATCGACGGCGCGCCCCGCTCTCCAGCTACAAAACTTCGGCATGGTCGTCGACGATGTGGGCACCTGTCGCCAGGCCTGGACGCAGGCCATCTTGGCCGCGCACAGCCAAGGACCTGGACCTGCGCACGCGATGGCCGGATGTGGTGCACCCCAAGCGTTGGCCCACGCCCAACAATTGGGCGCCAACGACTTCGTGCTGGGACTGGTGTTCCTGTTCGCCGCGTTTTGGATCGGCCTTTTCATCTGGTATGTCGGCGTGAGCACGTTGCTGGTCGGTGCCAAAGCCACCTATTACTGCATCGTTGTGGTGCCCGCGGCGATGGTCGGCATGAGCGGTTGGCACCGCGGCAAAAAATTCGCGATGCGCTGCGTGTCGCAGGTGCTCTTGCATGGCGTCGAGATGATGATCTTCACCGTCTTTTTGGCGTTGAGTGCAGTCGGGATGGGCTGGGCGCTGACCACCCCGCAACTCGGGCATGGCGGCGCCACGGTGGTGCCGCGACTGTTATTGGTGAGCCTGGGTTCGGTCGTGGGCATCTTTTTGTTCCACTACATCGACAAGCATTTCTACACAGACAGTTTGGGCACGATCGCCCACCACATCAGTGGGGCGTGGCACTCCACAAGCGGTGCTGTGCGCGACGAATACAACGACTACGCTGAGGCGGGACGCAAAGCGCGCGGGCTGTTTCGCGGGGTTGCGCGCCGCGGCGATAGCGACAGCGCCGGCGACGACGATAGTTCCGAGGCAGATGCCGACACCACGGCGCCGGGTTTTGATGCGATCAAGCCTCGGCCCAGCCGGGTGCGCGACGAGGAGGAGACCATGGCGACCCGCACGCGGGCCACCACCAGCCGGATGGCAGCAGAAAAGGCAGGGGCAAGCGAGGCGGCGGCGAGCGCCGGTGAACATGCCGCGGCGGCAGCAGCAGAAGGCGCCGGCGCGACAGCAGCAGAAGGCGCCGCCGCGGCCGCCGCGCCAGAGATCGTGATTCCCGCCGTCGTCACCGAAAAGACCGTCCAGCACATCCGCCGACATCACCACCGCGACGGCTCAGACACCGGCGCTCAACAAGGCGACGCGAACAGCGACGGCCAGCCATTCAGACCTGACCAAGGTGACGAGCCGCCGATGGCAGCTTCAGATGGGCTGCCAGCGCTGCCGAGCCATCAGCGCCGACCCGCCCTGGGTGTGGGGCGCCATCAGGCGCCCCAGCCCGCAACCCCTGATGAGGATCCTGACCTTCCACTGGATACATCATCTGAGCAGCAGCAACCGATCGAGAGGTCTGAGTCGGCCGTAGAATTTCCGTCACCGCCTCGACCACGAGCAAGGGATGATCATCAGTGAGTGCCCGTGACTATTTCGACATGGGAATTAGCCGCCTGGGCCTCGGTGGGGCCGGGACCGATCACGCGGGAGCGCGAGAAGCCTTCACGCAGGCCACCGACATGGATCCCGGCATGTGCGACGCATGGATGGGGCTGGCTGTCGCGGGTGACGTCAGCCTTAACACCCTGCGCGGCGCCTATGATGCACTCTCGACTCTGCACCGCGAAACGCGTCGGATTGGCCTCACAGATTCGGCATTGGCGCCAACAGTGTCTACGCCCTTCCTCATTGATCTTTACCCACACACCCCGACCGGGATCACCCTGGCCTACGCGGCGACACTAGTTAGCCAAGGCGACTACGACCGGGCGGAGAAAATTCTCGACGAGGTCGACCTCACCGTCGAGCCCAGTCAGGCGCAGATACACCGATTCGTCGGGGCCGCAATGTTTTTCCTGACGCGCCGCTGGCCCGACTTGTTGACGTGGACCTCGCAGCCATCGTCGGGCAGCGGTGGGATCGTGGAGGCCGCCACACGACTGCTCAAAGGCATCGCCCAAACCGGGCTGGGACAGTTCGAGGCGGCGCTGGCCACGCTGGCGTCCGTCGTGACCCAAGCCGAACGGTCCAAACTCGACCAGAGCGGGATCGATACCTCGCACCTGCTGGCCGAGGCGGCCCTATACCGCGGCTTGTGCCACCGCGCGTTGGGGGACGAGGCCGCCGCCCGCAAAGAATTCAGCGCAGCCAGCGTAGACGGTCAACTGCGCCCAGACGCCGCCGCCGCGCTCGATGACACCGGCTACGGCGTCACCGTCACGACCCCAGACGTGATTGCAGCCCGGTCCAATCGGTGGGACCCCGACTCCGGACCCAGCGTGGCCGACCTGCGCAGAGCCGAGCAACGCAAAGAAGCCGTACGTGTGCTGCAGCGCGCCGAACGTGAACTCGACGAATTCATCGGGCTCCGCCGCGTCAAAGAGCATGTCAAGGAACTCAAATTCGTCAAGGTGTATGACCAGAAGATGATCGAGCGTGGTGTCCAGATCGGGGAGCGCGACACCTTGCACATGACTTTGGTCGGCCCGCCGGGAACCGCGAAAACGTCTATAGCACGGCTTATTTGCGAGATGTATTTCGGCCTGGGCATCCTGGAATCGCCAGAATTCATCGAAGTCTCACGCAAGGATCTTGTCGACGAGCACATCGGTGGCACTGAGAAGAGGACATCGGCGATCCTGGAAGCTGCCAGGGGCTGTGCACTGTTCATCGACGAGGCACCCGAGCTCTACAAACCGGATAACGAGCGCGATTTCGGCCACATCGCCGTTGACGTCATCATGAAATTCGCCGAGGACCATCGCCACGACACCATGATCGCCATGGCCGGCTATGCCAGCCCAATGAACCGGCTTTTGAGCGCCAACCCCGGTCTGCGGTCACGATTTCCGTTCCAGCTCGAATTCACCTCCTGCGACACCGACGACCTGGTACGCATCGCTGAGCTGTTCGCAGCACGGTTCCATGTGGCCGTCGAATCTACTGCTCTTTCGCGGTTCAGCAGCACCGCTGAATGGCTATGCAACACGCCAAGTACACGTCCCGGTGATCCGCACATGCTCATCGATGTCGCCGCCAACGGCCGGTTCGCGCGGACCGTCATCGAACAAGCATTGCGCAAAGCCAAGGCCCGCATCGCAGCCGATCCGACGGTGGACTTGCTCACCGCCGATCTGAGCAGCATTAGCACGATTACGCTGCCAGACATGGACGCTGCCCTCACTGACGTCCTGGCGGCCCTTGAGCTTGTCACGCCGTGAGCCAACACCGTGGCTACTGAAATGCGGATCGTCGTGGGCCACATTGATACTCGAGATGCAGTCGACCGACACCAGCCACCAGCTGGATCGCCTAGCACCAGCAGCCACCAGCCGGTGACCCCGACGGCTAAAGCCGCCAGTCCCCTCGGGGCGCACTGATGGACAAGATCGAACCGAAACACCTCACCGGTATCAGTGAAACCGCCTTGTGGACACTGTGGAACCGAGGTAGTGAGGCACTGCGTCCCGATAGGACAGTCGACGATCCTCTCGCAGTAGAGCTGATCGAGCACATCGACTATCCCTACCGGCAACGTTTCGGTGTTGCATCACAGGTCGTTTCGATGCGCGCTCACGCGTTTGACAGCGTCGTACGCACCTTCCTCGAATCGCACCCGAAGGCCACCGTGGTCGCTCTCGGCGAGGGCCTGCAAACCAGCTACTGGCGGTTGGGGAGGCCGGCGGCAACGTGGATCACGGTGGACCTGGCGCCGATTGTTGCGTTGCGAGAGCAGCTGCTCCCAGGCGAGCAGCACATCATCAAGTTCGCGGGATCGGCGTTCGACCGAAGCTGGATGAACTTGGTGCCTTCCGAGTCGAGCCCCATCATCGTGGCCGAAGGACTGTTCATGTATTTCGACGAGACCACCGTCTATAAGCTCATCAGCGACTGCGCCCGTCAATTCCCCGGCGGCACCTTAGTTTTCGATGCCGCACCGGACTGGTTTGCGCGTATGAAGGTCAAGACCGTCGGCGCCAGGCGAGACGTGTTGACCAAAGAGCGATACATAGCTCCGCCCATACAGTCTGGCATATCCGCTAAAGACGCCGCAGCCCTCGCCACCCACATCGATGGTGTCGCCTCGTCTCAGGCCGTGCGGATGCCGCCGGGCCGGGGCCTTCAGGGTTGGCTGCTGCGCGCAATTTACCAAGGGCGGCTGATTCCTGCCCGCTGGCGCATGCCGCTTTATGTGCTGCGCTTCAAAAGCACGACGGGCGACCGTTGATCCTGACCCAATTGGTTTTGAAAGCAGATCTTGGCGCCGTTTGTTCGCGAATGTTGACGTCGGTCTCGCTTTGATCCCTAAATCGTCGACATCAGTGAATTCGAGAAGCTGGAAGGGTGCGTCACCTGCTTGTCAGTACGCCTGCGCCATCGAGCGAGGCAAATCGCTTAGTCGTCGGTGATGCCGAGTTCTGGGGTTTGGTGCTTGGCGTGGCGGCTGCGTTCGCGGAGCCAGGTGGCCTCGATGTGGCGTTGGTAGGCGGCGTGGATGGTGGTGTGTAGCTGGTCTGCGCGTTTCAGGCTGTCGCGCAGCTGTTCATTGAGGATGGCTGGGTGCAGGCGCCGCGTTTGGGTGAGTGCGGGGTCGAGGTCGGGCTGGGTGACGCGGTTGATGACAGTCGGTGTTGGGGGTGCGCCGATGGTTGTGGTCCAAGGCAATTCGGTGTCGAGGAGCCGCAGGAGCCGCTGGGCAGGTTTGGGTGGCCACGTTTGGCCGGTGGTGTCGAGCAGGATGAGTCCGGACTGATTGGCTGCGGCGTGCTCGGCGAGGTCGGCGATCACTGCGGGGTCTGCGGTGGCGGCGTCGTCGATGATGATGAGACTGCCGGGGGGTAACGGCGATTGCGACTGGTTGCTGGTGATGGTGGCGTGGGTTTCGGTGATGGTGGCGGCGGTGTCGGCGAGCTCGTCGGTGATGGCGTGCTCGGCTTGTTCGCGGGTGGGGCTGCACCACAGGATCTTTCGTTCGGAGGCTGCGGCCGCGCTGTGCAGGGTGTGTAGGGCGGTTCGGCGTTCGGGCGAGGGTTGGGCGTGCACGACCGTGACGGCGAAGGGCAGCCTTGCGGTGCTGGTGATGGCTGCGGCTGTGGCGGGGGAGAGGTCGGCGGTGGCGCTGATGGTGAGGCTGAGGGGTCGGTGCGGTTGGAAGCGGCTGGCGGCGTCGAGCACGCGGAGCTCGGTGGCCAGTTGGTCGAGTTGGGCGGTGATGTGGTCGGCTGAGCGGGTTTCGGCGGCTGCGAATGCGGCGGCGGCGGCTAGTTCTGCGCGGTCGAGGTCTCCGCGCAGCTGGGTGCAGTAGCGGCGGGCGGCGAGCACGGCGCGATCATCTTGGGATCGTGCTTCGGCGATGATCTTGTCGACGTCGTCACCGCTGATGATGCGGTCCACGCCGCCGGCGGCTTGCGCGCGCGCCGCGAGTGCTTCGTGAAGCGCAGTCTGATAGCGCTCGGCGGGCGTGGTGTCGGGGAGTGCCATGAGGCGCAGTTGGATATCGAGTTTGGCTGAGGCGAGGTCGAGTGGGTCGACGTCGGTTTGCGACTGCAGCTCGTTGAGCTGGTCGCGTGCCCAGTCGACATCGCGTAGCGCTGCCTCGTATTCGGTTTCGGCGTCGGCCCATTCGGCAGTGACGTCGTGGACGGCGATCAAGTAGGGGCGGTCGGCATCGGCGCGCTGGCGCAGGTCGCGGATGTGCGGGGCGGCTTGGCGCATTACGAGTCCGTCACCGATTGCGGCGCGGGCATGCAGGGCCTGATGGTCGGCTAGCGCCTGCTGGTACTGGGTGCGCAAGGTGGTGAGGTCGAGGAGAGCGGCCGGCAGTGGCGGGGGTGCCACGCGGTGGCGAGGGAGGTCGTCGAAGTCCAGGCCGGCGAGTTCGTCGGCAGTCTCGAGCGGGGTGTTGATCGGGTCGGGCTCAACGAGTTCGAGGTGCCACGGTTGCTCGGAAGCGTCGATTGCGGGCATGTCGATCCTGGGGGTGTGGGGGTCGGGGGGAAGTTGTTCTTCTTCGTCGGGGTGCAGTGGGGGTTGTTCGGGTGGCGGGTGGTCGGTGTGGTCGTGGTGGCCGCCGATCAGGTCAACGGTGTAGGTGACGGCGCGGGCGTAGTGGTAGGCGGGGATGGTGTGGTCGGGGTCGACGTCGGCGAGGTGTTCGGCGGCGACGTGGAGCAGGTCGGCGGGGGTCCAGCGGGTGGGGTCGGCGGCGTTGATAACCGAAACGAGGCCGGGCCAGGCCGGATCGGCGATGATGGATTCAGCAGCTGCTGACCCAAAGACGTTGTGCAAGTCGGTGATCCAGGCCGGGCACAGGCCGGTATGGGGGGTGTCGAGGGTGGCCGTGGAGGTCAGTTCGGCGGCAAGACGCCACCACAGCGCGGCGGCGGGCAGCTCGTCGGGTAGCGGTCGTTGGGTGGCTGCCGCGCGGACGAGGGCAGGCAGGTCGGGTCGGCTGGTGGCGGCTTGAGCGAGGTGGGCGGCCAGTTGGGGCCAGTACCCGTCGGCGCGGATGCGGGGATCGATGGAGTCGATCAGCTGCTCAAAGCGGCGCGCGTGTGGGCTCTGGGTGCGTACCACCGCTTGGGCGCGGTTTTCGAGCAAGTTTTGGACGGTGCGGGCGCGCACGGCGTATTGGGGTGGGCCGAGCAGTCGGGTGTCTTCGGGAACCACGTTGTGGGCGGCGCGGAAGACGGCGATCTCGGCTGCGAGTTGGGGGTTGGCGGCGAGAACGGGTTTGGCCCATGCCGGTGCGGTCGCCGGTGTCCATTGGCGGGTGACGGTTTCGCGGATCTGGTCTGCCAGCTCGGTAACCAGCGTGGCGCGCCCGTCCAGGCAGTTCTGCCATACGCGATCGTTGGCCAGCAGCGCGGGGGTGGCGGGCAGCCAGCGCAGCGCCCCGATACCGGCGGAGTGTCCGCCGGTGGGGTCGATGCGCCAGTCGATCACTGCGGCGGGATCGTGGGCGCTGAACAGCTCGCCAACGCCGGCGGCCTCGGTCAAGGTGGCGAACGGGTCGCGCCCATCGGCGGCGACGAGAGCCAAGTGTTTGCAGAGCACTGGCCATGCTTCGGCGCGGGTCAAACCTGGATAGAGCTGATCGGCGGTGACGTGCAGTTGGGCCAGCAGAGCCGGGGAAGCCAGGGCTTGGGCTGCCTCGCCCAAGGCGTTGTAGTACATCGCCGCGGCCGGGCCGAGCCGCACGAAGGCGTCGCGGGCTTGGCGTGCGGCGCTGGTGGCCGAGACTTGTGCGCCGTCGCGGGCCAGTGTTTTGGTCAAGACATCGACGGCTGTTTCGGGGTGTGTTGCTTTGGGGGACAGCACTCGGTGCGGGTCGGATTCCGCTGTTGATAGGTAGATGTGGTTTTCGATGCGGCCGCGAGTTAATGCCACGTAGAGGAGTTGGCGGGTGAGATGGCCGGCGCCGACGATGTGGCAGGCGTGTCCGGCGGTGAGTCCTTGTGCGGAGTCGATGGTGGCCGCGTAGCCGAGGGTGACGTGCTTTTTGACGTAGCGGGCGGGCAGGTGCACTGTTTTGCCGCTGCCGAGGTGGCGGGCTTTGATGCTGCCGTTTTTGTGGGTTTCCAGGATTTGGAAGCGGTAGCCGTTGCGCACGTAATCGGTGGGGCTTAGGCGCAGCCAACGGGCGTTGCGGCGGGTGCGGATAAGGTCGCCGGGGGAGGCGGCAAGCCGATCAGAAAGGGTGATTTCGTGGCCGTGCAGGGTGGCCGGATCGGCGGCGGCGAGGCGATCAAGACGGGCTCGGGCGTTGAGTCTATCGACGATTTCGTTGGTGGGGGCCAACAGGATCCCGTCGCGGCCGGCGTCGAGGTCGGCGGCCCACGCGGTGTAGGCCATGTCGGCTGCGGTCGCATCGGCGCCGACGTGCACACGCTGTTGGTCGATGTAAAACCCGAGCCCGGCGGGGTCGCCTTCGCGGATTGCCAGGGTGGCTGCGCTTTCGGCGGTGGAGGCAAAGCGCACCAGTTGAGAAAGCGTCAGGGCGCCGGTCTCGTGGGCGATGTCGCGCAGGACGCCGCCGGCTGAGATTGATGCGAGTTGGCGGTCATCGCCCACGAGGCGGATGTTGGCGCCGCGGGCTAAGGCGTGGGTGATCACCGCATCAAGTTCGAGCGTTCCGGCTTTGCCGGCCTCGTCGATGATGATCAGGGTGTCGGGTCCGACCGTGGTGAACCATGGTGGTGGGGCCGAACGACTCGATGCGTTGGCCGGGTCGGCCGACCACACGTATTTGGCGATGGTGTCGGTCGGGGCCGATAGATCCTCGCCGAGTTCGATGGCTGCCGCCGCGGTGGGGGCTAAGCCGATGATGGTGCCACCCGAGGACCGCCATGCATGCGACAGGGCGGCCATCGCTGTGGTCTTACCGGTGCCGGCAGGTGCTAGCGCTAACGCCACTCGTCGCCCACTGCTTGCCATTTCGCGGACCAGGGCGACCTGTCCCTCGTTGAGTTGTTTGCCGCGTGCGGCCGAGTCGGTCAGCGCCAGCTCGATATCGATGTCCTCGACCGTGCGCCCGTCGCGTTGCAGGGCGGCCGCAACGATGCGTCGCTCCGCGGCCAGCAGCTCGTGCGAGGTGTAGGTAGCGCTGCCGTGGCGGCTATGCACGCTGGTTCCATCGCGGCGGCGCAGCTGCGCAGGTTCTCCCATTTCTCCGTCGTCGATGTCGATATGGGCCATCGACAGCGGCTCGGCTAAGGCAGTCTCGGTGATCTTGTCGGCCAGCGTCTGGTCGGCGGCATGCCCGCTGCCGCGAACGCGGCGCTGCGCTTCGGCGAACACGTGGTGTCGTTGCCAGGTTGCCCGCGATTGGGCCACCGTGGCGATGACTTGGGCAGCGTGCGAGGCGATCCACTCGTCATCGACGGCCTCGATCTGGGGTGCCGGCACCGCCAACACCGTGCCCAACATCGCGGTCAGCTCCCGCACATCGCCGAGCACCTCGATCGCTTGGCCGCGCCACGTCTGGCGCTGCTCGGCTAATGAGCGGGATTCGTGTTTGGCTTCGCGGGTCTCCAGGGTCGCTTGTTGAGCCAACGCGATGGTTTCCACGTGGGTGGGCTCGCGGCCGTGGGTGGCTTGAAACTGTTTGGCCAGATCGGCGGTGCGCGCTTCGATCGCCAGCCGCCGCGACGACCACGCGGCCATCAGCTCGACTGACATTCCCACGATTTCACGCACTGGCCTCTTGCCGCGGCCCTCGCCAACAACGTCGGCGAACCGCAGCGCCAGTCGCTGCCCAAGGTGGGCTTCCAGGCGCGTGTTGTACAGCTCGGAGGCGGCCACGGTGAACTGGTGCACAGGTTGCCCGTCCAGCGCCAGCCAGCGCAGCACACCGTCGGCGCCCACGGTGGCGACCTTGTTGGAGATCGCGACATGGGTGTGCAGATCAGGGTCGCCGGCACGTGAATCGCGGTGGGTGAACGCCGCCGCGAGCAATCCGGTGGTGTCGACCTGGGCGACACCGTCCTTACCTGAACGGGTGAACGCGGCGTGAGTTTCTAACCACGCCAGCGCATCTGCCACCGCCGCGTCGTGACATTCCTCCACTACTTTTGCGACGTCGAGGGGCGCGATCGCCCACAGCGTAGACACTGACTTCACAGGCGAAAACGTCAAGTCGTAGCCGGCGACCGCGGTGGTGGCCGCGCGGGTTTCCCGCGCGATAAACCCACTGAGTTCACGATCGTCGGCGGGCGCGCGGCCGTACTGCTCGGCGAACCTTCTGTGCGCGACAACGGTGCGGATCGCGGCGCGTGTGGGCGCGTCGATCGGCGCGTTCCAGTGCAGTCCGGCTTCTTCGTTGTGGTCGCGATAGGCGACTGCCAGGGCGCGAGCAAAGGTGGTTTCGCCGTCGCGGATATAGAACTTACGGCCCAGTTTGGCGGCGTCGATCGCCGCGGCACCGCGCACTCCACGTGCGGTCGCATAGGCTGTGATCGCATCGGCGTTGGGGTGTAAACCTTCGCCGAACAACGCTTTCATTTGGGCTTCAGTGACCTCGGAACCCTCTGGGACCGCCCATATTTCGGATACATCGCTGGCCGGTATTCCGCGGGGTAGGGCTGATCGCAATGACGCCAGCCCTGATCCCACCCAACGGCCCGGGCATTCACCTTTCGACGAGTAGTAATCGATCAGCGGTGCCCGTCCACGGGCAGTGGAGTCCACAGCAGCCACTTGCCGGATGAGGTACTGATACCCGTCGCCGGCAGTGAGCTTGTGCATCGTCATCGTCACCGCAGTTGTCCCCTTCGAGGCGCACGTTAGAGACCCGAGCGACGATCTGTCCTACACAGTTAGGGCAGTTCTTAAGAAACCCTTACCCCTTAATGCAAGAGGTGTGTGGTGTATGGGGTGGTTGAGAAGGGTTGGTGCTGGTGGGCATTGGTGTGTGGTGGTTTGGGGTGTGATCGGCTTAGGTTGCGGGACAGTGGGTTTAGGAGACATGGGTGGGGGACAAATGTGGACATACTGATGTTGGTCGGTGTGGTAGAGCGGGTCGACGGCTTCGTCGTAGGGTGCGGCAATGGTGAATATCAACTCGAAATCGGCGGCGCGTAAACGGGTTCGCGAGGCGCAGCTGAGGGCGAACGAGGCCCGCGTGGAGCGCGAGCGTCAAAACGTTGATGACGCGGCGTCGTTTCTCGTCGAGCTGGGTCGTCTGGCGGCCGTGGATGAGTGGGAGGAGACCCGCATCCTTGAGATTGGGGCGGAGGCGGAGCGGCGGCGCCATGAGCACCGCCAGGCTGGTGCCGCGGCGGTGGCTCGAATGCAGGGTCGTGGTGAGACACTCTCGGCGATAGCGGAATTGGCTGGGGTCAAAGTCGGTGACGTTCGCGCGGTCGTGAAGGCGACGAGCGCACCTACCGTGGCGGCGCGGGATGCACTAGGTGCGGCCAACGGCGCGCCGGTAGCGCGAGCACTAGGTTCGAATGGCGTTACGGCGCAAACCGATGACGCGGCGGCGGGTGCACCAGGCGAAGATCCTGGCGCGACGGCGCAAGCACTAGGTTCGAACGACGTTGCGGCGCAAGCCGATGGCGAGGCGGTGGAAGCACGAGATACGGACGGCGCTGCGCTGCATGCCGAAGATGTCGGTGGCCGGGCTTAGCGTGGGTGCGTGCGTATAGATCCGGGGATTCCGCTGTGGGTCGATCCTGTTGTGCATGCCGACGAGTGTCGGCGCTTCGACTCCTACATAGTCCAGGGACCTGACGCTGACGACTGTGATTTTTTCACGGGCGCGATCGGTAAAGACGGATATGGTCGGTTCTTCATTTACCGTAGGGGTAAAGGGATTTGCGTGCGGCCGCATCGGTACGCGTTGGCGCGTCGGCTCGGTGTGCTCCTTCAGCCAGACGAGCTGGGTTTGCATGAGTGTGATAGCCCGCTGTGCGTGAAAGTCTGTGCAGCTGAGGCGCCCCGCCAGCATGTGGTGGTCGGGACACAGAGTGAAAATATGCGGCGGATGGCTCGGATGCGGCGTGGAGGAGGCCGTAGGCCGGTTCCCAGTGATGGGTTATGGGCTCGCCGGGAACGCTCGGTGGCGTTGCGCACGGTGTTGCGGGAACGGGGCTGGGATCGGGCCGCAGTAGAGTCTGCGCGACTCGGCGATATGCCGACGTTATGGTGAGGAGCTTGAGCACGGTCGGTGATTAGCCGGCCAGGACGGCCGATCGTGTTGCACGACGTCGGGAATCAGCGTGGATGTGGTCGAGACGGTAGACAACGGTGTGCATCGCCCAGTAGACGGCAACGATGTGGGCCCCGGGTATCACGCTGGCTGGTCGGGCCCAGATGTCGGCGGGATTGCTTGTGCGGCGGCGGCGACGGTGTGGAATCGCAGGCCTGTTGGCCCCTCGCGTATTCCGGTCGCCCAGATCTTGAGTTCTCGGATCTCAATAGAGGGCTCGGTGGACGCCGGGTCTGTGAGTGGGGAGTTGGCTTAGTCGCCAACGTCAGGTTGTCGCGACGCGTGCGATCGGGCAGCAGCGGCGAGTGTCGCGGCGCGCAGGAGCTCGGGGTCGAGCGGATAGGTTTCGTGCTGAGGCCCCCAGGAGTCGATCCATTCGACGGTGACTTGCCGGCCATCGATCGCAACGATTAAACCGTGGGTGGTCTTGCAGGTGCAGGTGGCGCACGCGCGGCTCACCGCTGCGGTGTTGGCGGCGTCGACGAGCTGGCCGATGTGAAAGTCGTTGGTGTTCATGGTTGTCGTCTCTGATGGTCTGGGGGCGAGTGGTGCGTGGTGTGGTTGATGGCGCCGGTGATCTGATCCCAGGCGATTTGGATATCGTGGCGTTCGGCGGCGCTCGCTAGGGCTAGGGACTCATCGACTGCGGCCTTTGCGGCCGTGAATTGTTGGTCGGTGATCGGGTCTGTGCGACGACGCTCGATGGTGGCGATCGCGATCGTCTGGCCGTCGCATAGGTCAACGAGTTCGTAGCTGGTAAAGGGTTCGGTGAGTTGGATCGGGCGGCGCGTGCAGTCGACGTGGCGGTGGTAGGAGTCCAGCGCTGCGCCGGCGTCGCGCCGGTCGGGGTGGACGCTGAGAGACAACCCTTGGCTGTGGTGCTCGATTACGAGGTCGTACATCGTTGTGCTCCTTGGGTTTCAGACGGCGGCAGCCAGGCACGCTAGTTCGCGAATCCTGCCGGGCCGGAAACCGCTCCAGTGTTCGGACCCGGCGACGACAACTGGTGCCTGCAGGTATCCAAGACTCATCACGTAGTCGCGGGCCCCGTGGTCGTCGGTGATGTCGACGAGACTGTATTTGACGTTATTTTTGTCCAATGCTTTACGCGTGGCTGTGCATTGAACGCAGGCCGGTTTGGTGTAGACCGTGATATCCATTTGAACCTCTCCTAATGTCGGCAGAATGGCTATTTGATATTCTCTATTCTAACCGTTAAGATGTTGTGGTACAACCATTCTAGCGTTATTTCTACGAATTGTGCTCGTTGTCTTTGAATGGCTGAATGAGTGCATCTAAATTGTCATTTATAGGCCCTTGTATGCGTATAGCGTGCCTGCGAATCGTGGCGCTAGTTTCGCCACGAGCTTGGTATCAATCGCTTATTCGTGACCGATACCAAGCTCGTGGATCCGCAATTATTGGCCGCTTGCAAGAAGGCGGACAACGAAGCCGCCGAGCCATTGAGCGACGTTGCTGGACACCGCATTCCCAAACCCCATGGTCTGCTCGGAACGATTGCCGGTGACCCGATAGTCGTCAGGGAAACGTTGTGCCCGAGCATGTTCACGGGGGCTGAGCATCCTGAAGCGGCAATCGTCGATGTCGATCGCGGAGGCCGCCACCAGGGCCGCCGAATCTCGAGTCGCTACCGTGTGCAGTGGCTCGTCGGTCGTCTTGGCCTTGCCCTTGCGGTAGGGGATCACCAGAGAGAGGTTGGGGCGCGCCACAACCGAGGGCACCGGGTCGTTGACGCTCTTGGTCATGTGAGCGATGCCCGCATAATCCACGCCGCCGTGGTGCTTCTGGATGAAAGCGCCCGGCGGGACGGTCAGTCCCTGGTGGCCTCCGCCGGTTCCGCCCCCCGTAGCCACCGCGGCCAGCGGGTCCTCGATCGAGCTCACGTCGGCGTGGTTGCGTAACACGGTGATCCATGGCTGGGGAGTGAACAGGCCATCGGTGTCGCGAGTCATGCGGGTCCGCAGCGGGTCGGCGGCGCTGATCGCTTCGGTGTTCCAGGAACCTCCGGCCGGCACCACCATCTGCGGTGTCACGAGAGTGTGCGGGCGGCCGTTGGCGGTGATGGCCCCGACCGGGTCGCTGATGGGCTTAATGCGGCGCGCGTCCCCGTCGTTATAGGCTCGGCGGTCAAGCACAGACGGCGGGCATATGACACCGTCGCCGATTTTGGTGGAGCGAGTAGGCATCGGGGCACCGGCCGCCGGGTAGGCGCGGTCTTCACCGAGTCGGCCGTGATTGGTAGCGATCACGGTGGGTTCGGCGAACTGGGCGATCCCGGCACGGATGCGGCGCATGGTCGCGGCCGCCAGCGGCTTGCTGCGGTCGCCGATGCGCTGGCCTAGGTCGCTCCAATCGATGGCCACAGCAGCGGGCCGCACAAACGGTTCGACAACACTGTGCCTGCACCGGGCATTGGGGCAGCGATACACGTACTGCTGGCGGTACTTTCCGATGCGGCGGCGGTCCAGACGCTTCCAGGACTGAACCGCGTGGTTGATCTCGTCGCACTGGGGGCACCAGGTCAGCGGGCGCGGCCTGATGTCGATGGTCGGCAACGACACTGCTGTGAAGACACTGTTATCTGGACGATCATCCGCATTTTGGCTCGTGAGCACCGGATTTGCCTCCCCGAATTCGTCGGTCGGATCGGCTAGGTTGCGGCCATGCGAGTCGTTCATGTGTCGGATCCGGGCGTCGGCGAGCCGGCGGTGGAACTGGTGGATGGCCAGGGTTGTGTCGTCGAGGACGTCGCAGCGTTCCTGCGGGCACTGACGGTGCGGCGGTTCTCCCCGAACACCGTCCGGGCCTACGCCTATGACCTTCAGAAGCTGATGGTGTTCCTCGACGACCGCGGCCTGACGGTGCAAGACTTCACGCCAGCGCGAGCGATGGACTTCCTGGTGACGTTGCGCCGCTCGTCGTCGACGGGGCGGGCTCAACGCCTCGACCTGGCCGCGACCACAGACGGTGGGAGGCTGCTCTCGCCGCGCACCTGCAACCGGATTTTGGCTGCTGTCTCGTCGTTTTACGAGTTCCTGATCACCTGCGAGCGTTATGACGGCAGAGAGAATCCTATTCTTAGGCAAGTTGATTCGGGTGCGATGCGTACCGCTGGCCGGTGGCGTCCGCCGCTGCTGAACTCCAAGAAACAGATCCCAGTGCGGCGAACCCTGCGAGTCAAGACTGTCGACTCGCTGCCCCGGCCAATGTCCGACGAAACCTATCGCGCGCTGATCTTGGTCATGCGCAGCAAACGCGACCGCGCCTTGCTCGAGCTGATGCACGAGGGCGGGCTGCGCCCCGGCGAGGCACTCGGGCTGTGCCTGGAGGACATTTCCTATGGCCGGCGTCGCGTGACCGTGCGACATCGCGATGACCACCCAAAGGGTGTGCGGCAGAAGTCCCGCCGTGAACGGGTCGTCGACCTGCTGGAGGGCCGGGCGCTCCCTGCGATCAACGACTATGTGCTGCGTGAGCGCCCTCAAGACGCCGAGACGGGGTACGTCTTCCTCGTCGGCGGCCGCGGGAAACGTCGTCACGAACCCCTCAGCTACGACGGCATGGTGCGCATGTTCGCCCGTGCTGCTGAGCGTGCCGGCGTCCGAGATGCATGGCTGACACCCCACGCGCTTCGGCACACACACGCCACCCGCATGTTTGAAGGCGGTATGCGTGAGCTGACCCTGATGGCGCGGCTGGGTCACGCCAGCCCGGACTCCACCAGGATCTACACCCGCATCAGCGATCAAGAAGTCGTCGCCGACTACCGGCGCGCCCTGGAATCGGAGGACCAATGAGTAACGTTGCCGCGCTGCCATCACCGGTCCCCGATCGTGGAAAGCGTTCGGGGCATTGCGATCCCGGCGAATACGAGACCTTCCTGGTGGGAAGTGCCTGGAGCGCGGAGCGAAAGCACCGTCAATTGCTCTACGCGCGGCGCTTCGCCGCCGCGTACCCCGAGTTGGACGCATGGCTGCAGCTGCCGCTGGGCACCCGGCTTGGGTGGCGTAACAACGAGACCCAGACCCGACGCACACGCGGCCCATTGCGCAGCGACGTGACCACCGAGTGGATCAACTTCCACGCCCGGCACTACCTGATCTATCTCTCCCTTACGGGGCGGCTTCACCTCGACTGGGGATGGCTGTTGGGAATCGGTGTGCTCAAGCCCTGGACGGTCGCCGAAAGCCTCGGTTTGCCACTGGTCGAGCAGGCCAACGCGCTCGCGGCCAAGCATCGCGAGCTGGGCCTCAGCGAGCGGCGCTGCCGGTATCGCGTCCACTGGGGTGTAGCGCGGCTCGTTCTGCATCGAGCAGATCCCGAGCTGTCGACGCTGACCACCGACGACGTTGAGGACCTGCGCGAGGCGATCCGTACCGCGGCATCCATCCCCGGCATCCCAGAAGTGCTCGGCGCCAAGATGCAAGGGACGCTGACCAACTTCGCAACGCGGGCGTTCAGCACTGGCGTTGCGCTCTACCACGCCGGCATGATCGATGCGCTTCCGAAGCGTCAGGTATCGCAGACGCGCCGACCGCTGAGCACCGTGCCGCGGATCGCGGCCGTCATGAATCGCTATGTGGCAGAACGATCTCTGATCGACTCCAAGGCGTCTGTCGATCAGGCGCGCGCAGCGCTGCGGCGGCTGTCGGATTGGCTCAGCCAGGAACGCCCTGCGGTGGAAAGCCTCGCCGAACTCAAGAGGCCGGATCTTCTCGACTTTCTGACGTGGTTGCAGAGCCAGCGCAAAATCAAGCACCCAGACCAGGAGCTGTCTGTTCCGTACCGAAGCATGATCACCTGGCAGATCAACGCGTTTTTCCGCTACGGCTTCAACGCCGAGTGGGGCGACATGCCCACCCGTCCGCCACTGTCGACGGCCGATGTGCCCCGGCAGGTGCACAAGGTTCCGCGCTATATCCCCGAACAAGAGCTCGAGCCGCTGATGGAGCGGATCCGCGCCCTGGAGTGCCCACTGCAGCGGTGCTCGCTGCTGGTCGCCCGCTGGAGCGGGGCGCGGCGTACCGAGATCCGCAAACTGCACCTCGACTGCCTCGACACCTACCCGGACGGCACCCATCGAATTCGACTGGCGGCAGGCAAATCCCGCAGAGAACGCACCGTCCCCATACACCCCGAGGCCGCGACCGCGATCGAGGAGCTGGCCGCGATACGTCGGCAGCAGGACGACCGGGCGATCTTCGACCAGGATCTCAGCAGGCCGGTGCGCCGGCTGTTCTTGCACAACGGGCGGCTGGCCAGCCCGGATTACCTGTTCGCCTTCCCTTTGCAGCGGGTCTGCGCCGAGGCCGGACTGCTCAAGGACGACGGCAAGGCTGCAGTACATGCACACCGGTTCCGGCACACCCTCGGCACCGAACTCGCCAGCAAGGGCGCCAAGACCCTGACCATCATGAAGATCCTCGGGCATCAGAGTGCGGGCATGTCCATGACCTACGCCCACATCTCCGACCCGGTCGTGCTTGCCGACTACAAGGCCGTCATCGAACCCGGCGCGATTCTCGCTGGCCCGCAGGCGGATGTCGTCCGCGCCGGCCGTCTCGACCAGGAATCGCTGGACTGGTTGAAGACCAACTTCTACAAGACCGAACTCGAACTCGGACACTGCCTGCGGCTGCCCCAAGAAGGCCCGTGCGAGTGCGACATCTACCTCACTTGCCCAAAGTTCCTTACCACCAAGAAGTACGCCCCACGGCTGCGTGAGCGGCTCTGCACTGAACGTCAGCTCGCGACCGACGCCGAGGAACGCGGCTGGGCCCGCGAGGTAGAGCGCCACGAACGGACCGCCGACCGCATCCGCGCCTTGCTCGACGAGCTCGGCGAATCCGCCGAGACCGGGAGCGACACGCCCGACTAGCGAGCGAATTTCAGCCACGCGGTCAGCGCCAAAGGCGCAAAAATTGTCCAGATAAACGATGTAGAGGCGATCGCGCCACTGGGGGGCGTGAGGATTTGCGTCGTCGCCGATGTGAGCCGAAGACACCGAGATGAACTGGTGATTGTAACCCAGTTTATCCATTGCGGTACACCAGATGTCGAATAATTCCCAAGAGGCCGCCTCGATCACGTTCTCGATCAGGATAATTCGATAGCGGTGTACCTCGGTGGCGCGCACCACATCCCAGAACGTTGCGCGTGTGCGGTCCAGCGCGGCCGTGGGTACGTGGCCTTCCGGCTCAAGCAGCGACAGCTGGGCGCTGGGGCGGCGGGTGCCGCCCGCGGGGGAGAGCTCGGTGCAGATCGGCGATGCCCAGAGCACATCCGTGTCAGGCAGCCTGCGCATGTCGTAGTTGGACACATCGGCGATTAGGTGATCGGCGTTGGGGAAGTTCAGCGCGTGGGTTTCGATCGCTTTCGGCCAGTGGTTGGCACCCAAAGCTAGAGTCATCCCGGCATTTTCGAGGCCGATACTGGAACCGCCGAATCCGCAGAAGATGTCGGTATAGGTAATCCCGGTAGGCAGTCCGCTGGGTTGCCAGTCGCTGTGTGTGGATGCCAGAGCCTCTTCGATTTCAGCGAGGTGTTCGGCGGATAGCTCGGGGGCGTGCAGTTTCGCCGAGCGGGATGTGGTCGAGCTGGTCATGGGGCCATTCCTTATCTGTTGGTTGTCTATAGTCTACCGCCAGTGGTGGCCTATAGACAACCGCCATGGAACCACGATGTGAGAGAACGCGCGTCGAATCAGGTTGTCGCCGCGAAGAACTGGCGACAACAAGCCATCAGAGGCGGGAGGCAGTGGTAAAGACGACGGCCTTCGAACCACAACTGGTCGCTGCGGCGGAGTCGGCAAGGTATAACGCCCGGGCGGCGGCCGCGCTCTTCGGTAAGGTCCCTGTCGTCGGAGCTGGCTCAGGCTAGGCCACTGAAGAGGTCGAGTTGTTCACCGGCGGATTGCAATTGCAGCGCGCGGCGAAGTAGCCGGGTCTGCCAGGTGTCGATGGCGCGGGTCCGGGCCCAGTGGTCGTCGTCCTCCTCGTCGGTGGGGTGGTATCGGCCGCAGGGTACGGTGCGGGCATTGGTCGCTTGGTCCTGCTGGGGACAGTGGCACCAGTCGGCGATGCGTCGTTGCTCGGCGTGGGCGGCATCACGGCATTCCGTGAGTTCACGGCGGATGTCGGCGGGCAATGTGGCTGCGTAAGAGTTAATCTGGGCTTTTGTCAGGCTCACCCGTACGACTCCGCTTTGTGGCGCGGTGATTTTTCCCCGAACGGTGTTCCAACCGGTGAGCCAGTCGGGTCCACCGTCGGGTCCGCTGAAACCCCAATGGCTGTAGCAGGACTGCATCAGGTAGTCGGTTCCGGCAGGGCCAAGGAGGCACTCGCGCATCGTCCACCCACCGATGGCGAACATCAGCCACCGTTGCTCAGCGGTAAGGGGTTTAGCCATGTGTGGTGAGCCCTTTCTGCATCTATGGTTGTCTATAGACTACCATAATCGGTGGGCTATAGGCAGCCATCGAATTGACGAGAGCTCCGGTGTCCTCCACCGCCACAACGGATTTGATGCATCCTGGAATTGTCCCGGCGGTCTGCCCGACGTCGTCCGTGACCGCGAGGTGCGCGAGCGGGTCAATCGGCTCAGCAGCGTCGGCTGCGCCCACGCGCAGAGCCATCGGCGTTGATCATCTGGTAGCTGCTCCCGCGGCCCAGGCTGTAGGCTATAGGCCACCACGGGAGGGGCGGCAAGTGTCAGAAGTGGACGAAGCAAAGGTGCTTGCATCTGTCGGTGGCCGCATTCTTGAGCGGCGCACCGAATTGGGGTTGAGTCAACGTGACCTGGCTGCGGCGGCCAAGGTCGACCGCTCTTTTATGGCCCGCGTCGAACAGGGCCTGCGTAGCCCCACTGTCGTCTTCCTGGCCAAAGTTGCTTATGCGATGGGCACAACCGTCAGTTCTCTGACCCGCGACATCTGACGGCTGCCGGTCGGGCCTCCGCTGTCCTGGTCACTTTGAGCGCACACCAGCGAGTGAAGTCGTTGGTGATGTTGGCGCAGCCAGCCGTGAGTACGCGATACTGGCGGCTATGTCGTCGCTCGATGCGCTGGTGGCCGAAACAAGCCGGGCACTCAGTGCTGCGCGCGGGCTGTTCGGGTCCGCGCCTGTCGGGGGATCGTTGCCCTCGATGCAGCAGTTGGTGGTTGGTCGGCAGGGGGTAGCTCAAGTTGGCCAGGCCGCGGCAGCTGGCTGGCATGGTGGGGCAGCAGGGACCTACATGACCACCAACGCCGACCAGGTGCAGGCATTCAACACCACACTGGCCGCCGATGGTCGGGTAAGTCCAGCGCTCGGCGAAGCGGGGCGCAGCGCGGCCGAGGGGGCCCACCGCATGGACGCTCTGATCGCTCAGACTCGTGCCGGGGTTACTGCCCTGGCCCCGAGCACGCGAAGCACCGCAGGAAAGCAACAGCTGGCCAGTTACTTGCAGGGCCAGCTGGACCGAGCCAAGGGGCTGGTGCAGAACTTCCAGCAGCGAGGTGGTGAAATTGCCGGCGCCATCCAAAGCGCTGGCTATGGGACTGGTGGCGGTCACGCTAAGGATGCTCCGCCTGCGGTACCGCTGGATTCGCAGAAGTGGAAGCCCGGCGATAAGCACCATATGCCGTACGGCGCCGGCAAGGGTGGGTTGGGTCCGCCGAACTTTCCTGATTCGCCGCCGTGGGTGGATGTTTTTGACAGGACGAAGGATCCGGATCAGGTTCCGCACTATTTCGTGAGGTCTGATGAGATTCCCGGCTACAAAACGCTTCCGCCGGGGGCGCTGGGGCCCGCCACGGTGGCCGATGAGCACGGCAATCCCGATTCCTATGTCGAGCTGGGGCCGAATTCGGGGGTGTGGGTGCCGCAGTCGTCTTTTCCGGGCGCGAAGTTCTATCCGCCGGGGTGGGCTGGTGATCTGCCGCCGTACGGTTACGACGAGTACGTTCCCGGCTCGGGGATTTACATGTGGCACGGCGACTTAACTCCTGAACCGTATAGGCCGTATGGCCCTCTTGGGCCGCCCACCTTGCCGCAAGGTGGCCACTAACGGAGCACGGGCTTTTCTGCAGCGCGACGAAAAGGCCTATGGCACGGTGTGTTTGTTCAGCGCCGTCGAAACCCGGACGAGGGTCTATGCGGCCAACGGCTCCAACTTCGGCACGCGACCGGCGCGGCTGCAAACCCATCGAAATCGGTGTCACACGACCAGCGCCTAAGCGCAAGCAAGGCCTTAATGTAAGTAGAAAAGCAAGCGCTGGAAAGGCGCTCACCGTGGAGCGGTTACTGAATCATGCGATCCAATTGACTGGGATCGCAATGGATAGCGTCAAAACCGACGCTATCGACACCAGTCGACTCACCACGATCATCAACGACCTAACGAGCATGCGTGACACGATCTTGGCGAATTCTCACCACGACAGCCCATTCCTGGCAGGGCTTCTCGTGCAAGCTGTCGACGACAGACTGGCGGAGGTCCAGGACATAATGGCCGGCTCCCGCAGAGCCAGCTAACCCGTTGGACGTCGGGTGCACAGTCTGGCAAGATCGCACGTATGTTCGACTCCTGGGAACGATCGGCGGAGTTCCCGACACTATTTGCAGTGGACCGAGCGGTGCAGGTCGACGTGGGTCGGATATTTCCGGTGAGCGGCATCCGTAAAGACAAATTGCCTTTGTGGGTGAAAGCGTGCGGGCTGTTACTCGAGCCTTTGATGCCCGCCCGGCAGATCGCCTGGCTCCGCCGATCGGATGGGGGATGGGTCGCCGCGGTCGAAATGACGGCGACGAGCGCTAACCAACAGTCCAAGCTGACGATGAACCTGTGGTTGCCGTCGCATGCCGTGGCGCCGCCTCGCAGCGATACGGGGGAAGATCGAGAAAGACTGGGTCGATGAGGCGGCGCGCAGCCCGGATCTGGGCAATGTTGAGGCGCGTCGGACTCACATTCGCGCCGGCCACCCGAGTCCGGGAGCCAACTAGCTGAGGCCCAGATACTGTGTCCCAGTGGCCGTTAGGCGCGTGTACAGCAAACCGGTCTGAGTAGCGAAGTTGGCGGTGGTGATAGCCGCCTGGGGCGGGTTTAGGTGATACTGCCTGCCATGACCTCGTTGGATGAGCTGGTGGCTGCGGCTGGACGTGCGCTAAGTGATGGCCGGAGACTGTTTGGGGTGTCGCCAGTTAATGCCGGTGGATGGTCATCGGCGCCGGCGTTGGTCGCTGGCCGCCAGGGTGTGCTGGCAGTGGGCGGCGCTGCCGCTGCCGGTTGGGTCGGTGTGGCGGCCTCAACCTATGGGCGACGCAATGCGAGCGAGGTTCGTGCGCTGGGCAATACCGTTGTCGCCGATGACCGGACGGTCCCGGCCCTGACCAACGTGAGCCACGTTGCTGCCAGCGGGGCCACGAGCATGGACAACCTTATCGCCGAGACCCGCGCAGGGGTGGCGATGATCGCCCGTAGCGAGAACAGTCCGGCAGGCCGGCAAGAGCTGGCCGCTTACCTGCAGGAGCAGGTCGCGCGGGCCAAAGCGGTGTTGCAGACTTCGCAGCAAGACAGCCACGAGCTGGCAGTGTCGATCAAGAACGGTTCGGGCGGCTATCGGCGCGACGGCGTCCCCAGTGCGCCCGCCGATGGGCCGGGCACCGACGGCGACAAGGACCGCGGGGGCGCCGATGAGCTGGATAATCATGTCCGACTTGTGGATTCAAAGGGCACATCGGACTATGCCGATCAACCGCAGGTCGCCATTGATCCCAGAAACACATTTATTGGTGACCAGCGGTTTGGTTACTGGTTATGTTGGCTCAAGACATTGTCTCTTCAGAAAGTTGATCGGCTTTGGGCGATCGGGCTTATTTCGTCGTGTGGGGATCTTCTGCAGGCCTCGTTGATGCTGAGACGCGCTTTCCACGCAGCACTCGCTTAGTGTCGGACTCTGAGCAGCGGGTGGCTGATGGCTTTCCCGTTGTGGTCGACCAGGACGGGTTTCCTGTGGAAGAGATCCTTGGATTCTTCGTCGCGAGGAGTTATTCGGCTAGGAGCACTTCGGCCCAGTATGCGCGCGTGTTTGCGCGATTGTGCGATTTTTTAGAGTTTCGGGGCGCTAGGTCACTGCTCGATGCGACGCAGAAAGATTTGTCCGCTTATCGCGTTTATCGTACGCAAACCGCTGCACAGCCAATTTCTCAGTACGCGTTTCGCGTGGAGGCGACTGCGTTGCGGCAGTTCTATAGCTGGGCGGTCGAATCTGGCCGCTTGCGGCAGAGCCCGGTAAAAAAGTTCTCCAAAGTTGGGCGAGACAATCTGTCCACGAATCGGATTCGTCATTCGAAAGTTCGACACGTCGACGGTTATCTGTACGACAAGTGGCTTGAAGAGGCGGGCTGCCGGTCAGCCGGCGCATCTGTTCGGTCAGCGCGAGAACGAAATATCGCTGCCTTCAAGACGCTAGTGTCGACGGGTCTGCGGATACAAGAATTAGCGAGCTTACTCACATTGGATATCGATAACGGCCAACTGCTCAAGCATGCGATGGTTGTCGAGATGGAGTCTATTACTAAGTATGAAATTAATAGAAACGCAATTATCCCAAATTATGCGTTGACGGCGATTCGCAAGTATCGCAAACTCGAGCGTCCAAATGTAGTGCTGAGGCATCAGCGCTCCCTAGCCGGGCAACTCGACGGCTGCTTTATGGTGGAGTATTTCGATCCCGGCACCCGGCGCGTCTGGGGGCTGTGGCGAGGACGGCGCCGCCAATACCTACTGCACCAAGTTCCGGTGGAGATGCGGCTCAAGGCAGTGATCGTCAGTGCAGACCGAATCGTCGAGCCCTTGTGCCTTTTCCTTAGCGACAGCCGCGGGCTGGGGATGACCCGTTCAGGGTGGGAAGGCGTCTTCACCGCAACAAGTGAACAGCTTCTTCGCCGGTACCCAGCCGACAGACAGGTGCGCAAGGTGACGCCACACGACCTGCGACACACCTTTGCTATCAATTACCTTCGGGCTGCGCATCAGGCGCGTGCAAAGGCGCAGGGGCAGTCCACTTTTGGCGATGGACCGCCGTTGCGTGATCCCTTAATCGACCTGCAAGAACTGTTGGGGCACGCAACATCGGCTCAAACGCTGAGGTATCTGCGCTATGTCGAGGATATCGACATAGCTGTTGCCGCCGCGGCGCCTGATTCTGCCGTCGACGCGAACGACGACCGTGCCGCGGCGAAATGAGCGTCGGGCGCTGGACCGATTCGGCGCGCATCGAGCACAGTCGATAGCGGATGCGCGGGTGCCCGCGGTCGGTATTCGCCGCGTCGTGGTGCTTGATAAGTTTGGTCAAGCAAGCCTGTGCGAGATTAATCCCGACAACTATCGCTGCAAGCGGCTGGCTGCTCAGCTGGCTGATCAGTGGGCACATATGGCAACCGGATTGTCGCGATCAGCGGTATACGCCCACTGGCAAGCTTCGGACCGCTACTTAAATTTTGTTGTGGCACAGGGATATTCACACGTCAGCCTGAACGAAACCCCGGAGGCAGTCGTGACGACGTTGTCTGCGTGGTCGAAATCCTTGTTAGGCAAGTACGGTGCAACGTCGAAGGTCCCGTATCGGCTGACGAACATTGTCCAAGCACAGTTGGCTTCGGCGGTCTCCGATGGTGTCGTAACGGATGGTGTGCTGTGCGCGTTGGCGCTCGGGCCGGCGCTGATCAAGCGGCCGGTGGACCGGCCGCTTGATGAGTTCGGCAAAGCCGAGCTGCAGCGAATGGTTCTGGCGGCCCGTGCGCATATTCGGGCGTTAAGAGCCATCAGGGACTGGGCTGCGAAATTGATCGAAGCCAATGAGCACGACGGTATCACCGACATGGCGCAGCGAACTGTTGCCGAGATGCTGGCCATGGCTACATCGGGCAGTCCCGTTGTTGTCTCGGGGGCACTGGACAACACCGAGATGCTCGCGCACTTTCCGGCAGAGGCGTGGTCGCTATATCGGCCGCCAAGTGCTCTTGCGAACTCGGGGCCGTCGGCGAAGGGGTGGTGTGTGCGAGCGGTCATGCCGGCCACCGTTGATCTGACACCATTTCGCGTGCTGCTTCTGGCCACGACAGGCATTGCTGCAGATGAGATTTCGTCACTGCGGATCTCCGATATCGAGTGGCAAGCTGATGGTGTCAGGCTGCAGACGAATAAACCGCGCGCCGGGCGCTCGAAGGGGCGGTTCTTCCCGGTCTCGCAAGGCGGCGGGTGGAGCGTTTCTGGCGTGTTGGAGTCGCTGCTGGAGCATACGAGAACTGCCCGTGCTCTGGCGTCAGGGCAGATCAGCGGCGAGTTATGGCTATCGGTTAACTGGCAGCGCCCCGATGCTGAATGCCGTTATCTCCCAAGACAATTACGTCAGGCGTCGGCGACGACCAGCTTGGGATATTGGCTCCAACGAGTGGGCGGGGTGCATGAAGTCGGTGAAGTTTCCCTGCCGCATGATCTACGGAGAATCCGAAAGGCGAAGCTCAGCGAGCGCGCGATCGGCCTGCAAGGAATGTTCGCCGACATTGCCGGAGACGAGCACACGACGCGGGTTTTTTACACCCACTACGCGCACACCACGTCGTTGAAAGTGTATTCGGCCTCGGTGGTTTCACGATTTCAGCGGTCCCTCGCCGATGCGGTCACATCTGGTTTCACGGCCTTTCTGAAGCCGCGTGCGGAGGTTCCTTTGACTGCCCTCACTGAGGCGCTGCCGATTGAACTATCGCACGCCCGCAGCTTGAGATCGGGTGAGTTTGATATGGGCGTGGTTGACTGTCGCGATCCGTTTGACTCGCCGTTCACCGTCCGAGGCAAGTTGTGTGGGTCAGCGCCGCTGTCATGTTTGGTGTGCGAGAACGCCGTGGTTTTTACCGACCATCTTCCCAACGTTTTGGCGCTGGTCGAAGCGATGGACAACATCCGGAGATCAATGAATCCCGAAGAGTGGATAGCTATTTGGGGCGCTCAGTACGACGCGGCCGTGGCGCTGATCGAGTCGCTGCCCGAAAGTGTCCGCGAAGCCGCGCGTCAGCGGATGGCTCAGGCTCGTACCGACCTTCCCTCATGGTTGCAGCGAGGCGCCGAATGACTTCCGCTACCGCCGCGAATGGCGCGCGGGGCATAGACGGCAATTCGGGTGCGAACCGCCTTGTCTCCGAGTTGTACTCGGACACTGAAGAAGTGTTTCTGTCGAGGCCGGATCGGCTTGAGGGAGTGCGGTCTGCGACTTTCGGAGATCAGGTGTGGAACCCCGACGGTGTTATTCCGCGGCGGCCCAATGTTCGGCGCGGCGCGGCATGCATCACGTTCCCCAGCCATCCGGCGTGGTCGCTGAGAAGTCGTGAGGTCGCGATGGCCCTGTTGAATCCCGCGGACCCCCGACTGTTGGCTCGCTCGGTGTCGTTTGGAAGTCGCACGTTCGCCATCTTTCATGCTCAAGGCCGCGTCGTGTCGTACAAAACGGCCGCCGCATGGCAGATCCAGAAGGGCCTGCCTGACGACATCACCGCGTGGAGCCGCAAAGACTGGATCTCCATGGTGAACGCCGAAATGGCCAAGGGAGCCAAGCGCGGAACGGTGCGCAACCTGATCAACGCCGTCAGAGACTTGGTTGTGCTGTCGCCGATTCTGACCGGCGGCGGCATCGCATCCGACCCATGGAACGGCCGTCCTGCGCATGTGATCGCCAAGCAGGCCCGTGAAGGTGCCACCGAAGTGATGACACCCGACCGGTGGATCCCGCTGATCGGCGCCTGCTGGACCTACATCAGTGTCTTCGCCGATGACATCGTGGGCTTGCGGGACAGCCATCGCTGCGCGCTGCAAGAGCGGGTGCGGGGACACTGGCGACGACGCCACACATACGACAACCTGATTGAGGGATATCTGGAGTCGCCGGAGGCCGTCATACCCATGAAGAAGTGGCATGGAGACCTCGAACCCAATTGGGAACAGTTGTCCCGCCTGGTGACCGGCGATCACATAACGCGAGTTTTTCAGCTTGGCCAAGGCTCGATAGGCCAGATTCGGCGACAGACTGTTCGTGACGCGATCGCCGACGGGGACGTGCGAGCCGAGCGGATAAACGGCGCTGCCTTGGGCGCGCTCCTGAAAAGACGGGCCTCTGAGTTGGCCGGGATCCGATGCACCGCGGGCGGGCCGAGGGCCTGCGAAGCTGACAGGATCCTGCAAACCTGGATCGACGATCCCCAGAACCTGGTCGCCCTTCGCGCGGGCGGCGACGGTCGCACAGGTCAGGAAATCACCGCCGACGACATCAACTGGTCGATGATGGAATACCTGCTGTACGGCAACAAGACGAGCAAGCATTACACGTTGGGGCCCTGGAAACGAGGCTATCGCCGTCGAAATCTGATCCTTACGGCCGCGCAATCGGGCCGCACCTTCCTCGCGGATCACGGAGCGATGAGTACCCTGCGAGACTGCGTCGACTTCGCCTTGGTAGAGCAACCCGATGGCCGCCACGTGCCGTGGCGCGAATCGATGTCTGACTACGAAGCCCGGTGCGAGCTTCGCGCGCTCCGAGCGGCCTGCTACGTCTTCATCGCCGCGATGACGATGATGCGCGATAGCGAACTTCAAGCCATCAAGCGCGGATCGATCACGACGCACTACGGCGTGCAAGCGATCAAATCCAGCACCTACAAGGGTCGGCGAGCCGAAACGACGGCGCACTGGTGGATTGTCGAGGAGGCCGCAACGGCGATCCGCGTGCTCGAACGACTCAGCGCCCATCCAGAATACCTATTCGCGAAGTTCGTTAACGGGCCTCACGAAGATGCCGAACCCGGCATCCGACCCGCTCATGAACTCGAGTTCCTGCTGGAGCACTTCGCGGCCACCGGAGAGCGCAGCGGACTGGCGCCGATCCCGCATGGCTCGCCGATCACGTCACGGGCGTTGCGGCGCACCACCGCGTGCATCGGCCGCGAACTCGGCGGTAACGAACTCGCTATGAGTCAGCAACTCAAGCATGTCATCAGCTACGGCTACTCCAACGTCACCGCCGACTACATGGCACCCGACCCGGCGTGGTCAAACCTGCTTGATACCAACAGGTCTGAAGAGAATCACGCACATATGATCGACATGATCAAGCAAGCGCGGCAAAGCAACCATCCGCTGGCCGGGCGCGGCGGTGCACGCCTCACCGACGCCATCGTCGACGAATCCACGTCCACCGCGGCATCGAGTAGCCCAGAGCTACTAATCTCCGACTCGCAGCTCGCGGTCCTGCTGAAGAAAATCGCTCCCGTAATCCGGTTCGGACCCGCTAACGCATGTCTGTACGACGAGGAGACTGCACTGTGCCGACGCACCGCCGCGCGCGACACCCAAGGGCCACTACTGGGCTTGTGCCAGCCCACGCGCTGCCCGAACTCGGTTGTCGGCCCCGAACACCTGCCTGTCTGGATCGGCGAACTTCAAATGCTGAAGTCCACAATCGCCGACAATCGGCTCAGCCCCCCACGGCTGCAATCACTTTCCGAACGGCTCGCTGAGGTCGAGCAGGTCCTCCACAGTGCGAATGTTGATGCTGACCGTGAACAGCGATGAGTAGCCGCGACAACATCCGCTCAGCCATGGAACGGCTGCTCTCGGGAGCACCTCAATTCACGGATGGACGGCTGACACGGACGAACCTCGCGCTAGAAGCCGGCATCGGCCGCGCCACCCTGTACCGCCAACCTGATCTCATCGCGGAGTGGACCCGCAAAGTCGCACAAGCAGATGCTCACGAGCTGCCGACGTCCAGCGAAGCAGCCGTTGCGCGGCTGACACGACAACTCGCTGACGAAAGAGACAGGCGCACCGACGCAGAACGCGTCGCCCAGGGGCTCGCGCTGGTCGTCGCAGAACTGTACCGACAGTTAGAGGATCGCGACGGGCGCGGCGCCGATCGCGTTGTCGCAATCGCCAGGCAGCGGGATCAACGACCGCACCGATAACTATGTTGAGGACTTTTCGTCGATATCCGAAACAGGAACGCACGGGGGATCGCACTGCTACTGAACCGGCGAAGTGCCTTGTACGCCAAAGAGCTTGGTGGATTCCCCCCTCGAACAGAAATGGCATAGCTGGTGGCATGTGGAGTGCGCGGTGTGCGGCCGGGAGGGGGCCATGGTGACGGATAGGGGGGCGAGCGCTGGTCGGGCGGTTGACCCCCAGCTAACTGCTAGTCGACCTTGCGTGGGAGCATGCGCTGCCTGTGGTCAGCGCGTTGATCTGGCTAAACGTGCAGTGCCGGCTGCCCTCGATCGCGGTGTAGTACGTTCACGGCGAACTCGCTTGCTCGTGCGGTATTTCGTGTGGGAAAGGTGACCCGTCGAGAGCGTGCCCGTGGAGCGGTGTTCGTCGGCTTAGGACTGAACCGTTACTTGCCTCATGTCGGCAGCCGGGTTCCGCAAGAAGGGCACCAGGTGATCGGGCTTCCGAGCAACGCTTCGATGGAGGACAAATCGTCGTGATGCAGCGTGCATATCTGGCGGGCCAGATGGATCCGGATGGTGTCAATGATGAACTGTGCCCGCTCAACAGGTGTGGCGCCGTAGCCGTCGTCATCAATGGTGCCGTGAGCGATGATGTCGCCCTGTTCGAGTTCTTTTTGCCCGTATTGGGGTGTGCCGTCGCTATGGGTGCCGGCGAGCGTGCGGACGAAGCGGCCGCTGGGCCGAACGTCGAGTTCGATGCGCCACTCGCCGTGGCGCTCGCGGAAGTAGAAGTTGTGCCCGTCCACATCTCCGTCCCACTGCTCCGGGAACAAGCCGCCATGGCTACCCACGGTGACCCCCTGTTGCCCCGCTAGCCAGGTCTGCAGGCCAGCTTCAGCGGCCCGTTCGTCGGCCGTGATCTGTTGGCCCTCAGGGGATTCCCAAAAGGCTTGGATGTTGTTGCGCCATTGCTCCCAGGTGCGGCGTCGATCCTGGCGGGTGCGGGCACAGGTGCAGGCGAATCCGTAGTCGTGCAGATCGGTTTCGGGTAGCCGTGGGTGACACCCGCACCGGCAGCGCTCGCCGCTGTCGACGTAGCGCCAGACGGTGAGCGCATCAAGGGCCACGTCGGCGAGCACCTCGGGTTCAGGGGCGCCCTGCAGGTCGAACACCGTCGCCAGGTGGTCGCGGTAGCGCCGCCGCGCCTCGGTGCGGGCACGCTCGAGCTGCTCCCGGTACTCGGCGGCCCCGGGAGTGGTGGAGAAGTCGGTGACATAGAGCTCCTCGGGTTCCTGATCCATGCCGTCGAGGATGTCATGAGCGCGGTGTCGTGTCGCACGAATTTTATGCAGCAGGCGACGTGGGTGCGTCAGGGAACTCTCGCGTAGGGCCCGAGTGGGAAGTGCTGATCTGGTTGCGCGGCAAGGCCAATCAGCGGACGTGGGAAAACCAAGTTGACTATGAGCCCGGCGGGGTGCGATTCTGTTCGGCTGCCCTTTTCCCGGAAATGACGAATGAGGCGATGAACCTAACGAACGACGAACTGACCGATGTGACCACCGAGCAGGCCGACGGCGCTGACGCCCATCGCCGACCCATCACCGACGTCCACGGGTGGCTCGACGGCCTTGAGTATAGTGCGCGGCCCGCGCTGCGCGCCCTGGGTGAGCTGCTCCTCGGCGTCACCGAACGCGACCGCGCCGAGCCGGCCGAGAGCGCCGAGCGGTTCACCGCCCGCTGCCTGGGGGTGGCGGACTGCGGGCACCTGGTCGATGAGGAACGCGACCTTAACCCGGTGTCGCGGTTCACCTTCGCGCTGGCGCTGGCCGAATGGATCCAGGAGCACACCCACGCTTGCGAGATCGGTCCGGGCGAGGACACCAGCCCGCCCAAGTGGACCCAAACCGAGATCGGCGACCAACGCTACCGCCACCCGCTCAGTGTGCGGGTGCACTTTCCCGCCGGAACGCTGCTAGCCGACACCGGCTGTGTCATCGCCCTCCAGGGGCGCCAAAGCATCCTGCAATCGGCCGAAGTGAGCGCCTACGTGACGCCGGAGCACCAGGACCGCGCCCGCGCGGTGCTCGACCGCCTCGCCGACCGCGCCAACAAACTCAACCCGTACCGAGGCCGCGCGGTGCGCGCCACCCACACCGCCGGGCTCACCTTGACCGTCATCGATTTGCCCTCGACCGCAACGCGGGACAACGTCATCGTCGCCGACCAGGTGTGGGCCGAAGTGGATCTGAGTGTCAGCGCCGTGCGCGACCGCCACGACCTGCTCAACACCCACAGCCTCGGTGCCCGGCGTGGTGTGCTGCTCTGCGGTCCGCCCGGTACCGGCAAGTCAGCCGTGTGCGCGGTCGTGGCCCGCGAGGTCGTCGGGGAATTCACCGTCATCTACGTCGAGGCCAAAGCCGGCACCCAACTGCTGGGCGCCGTCGTGGAGGAAGCCCAGCACCTCGGCGGCCCGATCCTGCTCATCCTTGAGGACGTCGACCTGTGGTGCCGGGACCGCAGCACCGGCGATGCAGGGTTGTCGGAGTTGTTGGGGGCCATGGACATCGGACCGGATGCCCGCATCCTGACACTGGCCTCCACCAACGACGCCGCCACCCTGGACAAGGCCGCCATCCGCACCGGGCGCTTTGACTCCATCGTCGAAGTCAGCTACCCCAACCAGACCGACGCTGCCCGCATCCTGGCAGCACTGATCCACGACCTGCCCGGTAGCCAGACGGTGGACACCGCGGCGGTGACGGCCGCCCTGCCTGCGAACACCAGCGGCAGCGACATCCGCGAAATCGTGCGCCGCGCCGTCCTGGCTGGCGACGGCGGTGACGGCGGACACGTCACTACGGCAACGCTTCTGGCCGAGGTAGGCAGCGGACGCTACCGCCCAACGATTCCGGAAGGGATGTACCTCTAGATGAGCAAGGACAACGACATCCCCGAACTCACCCACACGCAGAAGACACCTGGGCAGCCCGAGACATCCGACCTGAGCGAAATATCCGCCCGCGTGCGCGACGACAGCGCGACACGGGAAGACACACACTGCGCGCTCACGCACCTGCGACCGGATGACATCGACCAGGACACGCTGCTCAACTCCCTGCACATGCCGCCCGACGCTGGCCCGTATGCCGCAGCGCTGGACCGGATCCTACGCAGAATCCCCGACGGCTGGGGGCGTTGGATCAGCCACGACGCGGGCTGGTATCCGATCGTGGCCACTCTCGACGACCGCCTCACCGCGATCGACCCCGACTACGTCGCACACCAAGTCAAAGAGAAATTCGGCACCCTGCGCTACTACTGCGCACCCAGCGAGCCGAGCACCGAACTGCGGGAGGCGTTCTGCGACATCATCGGCGAAGCCGAACGCATGTCCGCCGTTACGTGCGAACGATGCGGTGAACCCGGTGTGGCGCAACGGCGCGGCCACTGGCGCAAAACGCTCTGCGCGTCATGTGCTGAAAAGCTCCACTACACCTCGATCCCACCGCGCAACGACCG